>JAFLJU010000408.1 GCA_022712835.1 Desulfobacteraceae bacterium | reverse complement strand
ACGGCAAAAAATATAATTGGCATCGGGCCGATAAATATCATCCTTGAAAAAAGGTTTCAAATCTTGATACAATTTGTCCCGGTCTTGTTTCACCTGGTTGCAGCTTTTAATGAAATCATCCTTGAAATCTGGCAGAATTCTCAGGAACTCCTCGGCAAATCCATTGATGTTCCAAATATGGACCCCCTGACGAACCAACCGGGCAAATTCTAAATTAGCGGTCAAAAGATAACCGATTCGAAGGCCGCAGATACCATATGCTTTGCTCATGCTTTTAAAGATAACAATGTTGGGATATCGGTCAATTTCATCTTCCATGGTGGCCTGATCCCTGTCCTGGACAAAATCAATAAAGGATTCATCAATGATCAAAAGACAATTGTGAGGGGCCAATTTCTTTGCCAGACGTATTAAATCCTGTTTGGGAACGGCCATGGAAGTCGGGTTGTTGGGTGTTACCACCACCGCAACATCGGCCTTGGATAAAATGGCCTGATCGGCAAACTTATCCACATCCAGTTCAAAGGAAGGGAACTCCAGGGGGAATTCTACGACACTTCCCCTGGGAGCTGCGTTGGCATATTCATTAAAAGAAGGCAC
The DNA here is from genome assembly GCA_022712835.1 of Desulfobacteraceae bacterium. Next base: position 2,311 of record JAFLJU010000408.1, on the reverse strand, counting down.
CGGGATAATGAGTTTGCGGGCCAGATGCCCCGAAACAATCTTGATAAGTTCCGCGGCTCCGTTACCCACAACAATACACTCCGGCCTTTGGTTGATCAGCTTGCCCACAAGGGAGGCCAGGACGTCCTGGGCAACCGGGTAGTTCAGGACAAGATCGTGCAAGTTTTTTTTAAAACAAGCAAACACCTCTTCCGGCGGAAAATAAAGGTTATACAGATAGGCATGGTCAATAAAATCATGGCGATAATATCCCCCGTGCTGGCTTGAAATAAATTCATATTTTTGGGTCTGGTTCTGGTAATCAGGATCTGGCATGTATTCTTCCTTTCACGGTTGTTTTTTCAAACTGCTCTGTTGGTATATCAAAAATAGGAAAGGTGTCACGGATTTTTGAAGGAAACATCATTTCAGCCGTTGCAAGATCCTCCAGGGTGTCAATTTCATACCAGGGTTTGTGGTCAAAAAAGACGGCTTGGAAGGAAAGTTTGTCTTCAGCCACCATCCGCTGGAATACGGCCTCGTAATAATCGTTTACCCTACCGGCCAAAATATACTGATCCAGCTCCTGGATCACCCGATGCCAGGAAGACTTTGAAAGGCTATAAATATTGACGGTTTTATATCGATCCCGGGTTTTTCCCTTGGAAGAATTATAGAATGCATCCACCCGGTTAGATGGATCGATGGTGACGGTTGAGCCGTTCAGCCAGGGTTGCATTTGGGCAATGGCAATCCTGTCGGGATAGAGCATACCCGCAAGTAAAGACGGATCAAAGATAAGATCGCTTTCGATGAGCAAAAACGGTTCGTTAATCACTTTGCGTGCCATCCACAGAGAATAAATATTATTAGTTGTTTTGTATAAGGGGCTGAAAACATATTCGATTTTCACGTTGCCCGCCCTTGTTTCCAAATAATTGCGGATACAGTCTTCCAAATGGCCAGTCACCACTACAAGGCGCTTAAAACCATGTTGATTCAGGCTGTTGATCAATCGTTCCAATATGGAGGTGTCATTGACCATGGTCAGGCATTTGGGTGATTTTTTTGTTAAGGGGAGCAGACGGCTTCCGGTGCCAGCTGCAAGAAGCAGGGCTGTGGTAATCTTTTTGTGAGTAAAATTAGCTTTCTTTGAATGCATTGAGTCTCCTTTTTATAAGGGTTTATAATGACGGCTTTCAATCCAGGTCTAAAAAAAATTTTAGACCGATTTGTTTCGAACCGCATGAATGGCCTCGATTCCCTGGGTCTGGGAAACCGTGTGAATCTTTATGCTGGGCGGTTTAGACAACAGAGTCCTGGTTCCCAACAGAACACCGAATCGATGGGAGCGGATATGCTGATCCAAGTCATCCCGGGTTTTCCATTCTTGGTGCAGGCCAAAACGATTCTGGTCCTGAATATTGCCAAAAACAAAGTATTCCAGGCAACCGGGTTCTTTGCCCCCGGATTTAACGAGGGCCAGCAGGGTTTGCCGAACCTCCAATTGCTTTTCCGGAAGTACGTCCAGAATAATTCTGACGATGATCATTTGGGACCACCTTTTTTGTGTTACCAAACAATTTTGATGAATCGATGATTTCGAGCCCGCCTCGTTCACCCGAATGATTGCTCCGGTGTAAAAGTTATATGTATAGCAATCTTCGTGCCAACTTCCAAAAGCAGCCGTATCATCACCTATTGCCTGATTTATATGGGAATAGGTTCAAACAACGGGGTCAGGACAATCCCGATTTGTGAAAAATAAAAGGTCGTATATGACCTTTTGGGTATATATGACCTTTTGGATGGCGCCTCACCAAGACAATGGCACTTTTTTTAAAAATCCCCTGATTTGAGCACTACTATGTGCAAAACACTATTTGAACAACAGTATAGAAGCAGATGGAAAGATAAAAGCTATGGTTTTTCAATGGTAAGTTTGCGCATACGGGCGCGCAATGTGCTGCGGTTGAGCCCCAGAATCTGGGAGGCACTGTCTTTTCCGCCGACTTTCCAATCGGTAAGTTCAAGGATCTTGACAATGTAGTCGTGCTCAACCTTTTCCAGGGTTTTTGGGTTTTTCCAGGATCTTTTTAAGGGCTTTTTCAATTCATCAGCCAGGCGGAGCTTGGGACCGGATGAGTTGATCACTCCTCGTTCAAGAACGTTTTCCAATTCCCGGATATTACCCGGCCAGTGATAGTTTTGTAAACAATTCATGACCCCGGTGGAAACGATGTCAATACGCTTGCCCAACCGCTTGGATATTTTTTTGATATAAAACTCCACAAGCGCGGGGATATCTTCTATCCGATCCCGGAGGGGGGGC
>JAFLJU010000386.1 GCA_022712835.1 Desulfobacteraceae bacterium | reverse complement strand
GGTGCTTAACCCCTGTCGTATTTCAGAAAAGACCGCCAAAGAACTCCATGATATTTTTCCCTTCTGGACCAAAAGAACCACCCGGGAATGGATACGGGATGCCTATGACTATCCCCTCTGCCAAAAGATAGACGAACGCGCTGTTGCATCCTTTAACTTTAAAATAGTCAGCATGTCCCACACCGTGCCGGACCTTCCCCGGTTTGTCAGGGAAGGAACCCATAAAATCATTGAAGATATCCAAACACAGCTTGAACTTCTTCATAAAGCAGATCCGGATAAAGCTGAACCGAATAAAACTAAACCAGATAAAGTTAAATCGGATAAAGTTAAATCGGACAAGATCAAGACTGACAAGATCAAGACAGACAAGATCAACTCCCTCAATGCCATGATCCTGAGCCTTGAAGGGTTGAACACCTACGCCTTAAACCTGGCTGACCAGGCTAAAATTCTGGCGGAAAAAGAAGAGGATCCCCTGCGCCGGGCAGAGCTTGAAAAACTTACAACCATCTGTTGTCATGTGCCGGTAAAACCTGCCAGAACCCTTGATGAAGCGGTGAATTCGGCCTGGATATCCTGGGTGGGTCTTCTCATGGAAAACAATAATGTTTCCCTTTCTCCGGGAAGGCTTGATCAGCTTTTCCAGCCCTATTTTGAAAATGATCTGGCAATGCTTACCGACAAAAAGGAACGAAAAACCTATATTGAACATGTTCTGGAATTGATATCCTGGTTTTTTCTGATAAATGGGGAACATTATAATCTGGTGCCCGATGTAGCCAATTATCTGTTTGGTGGCAGCCAGTCCCAGACCGCCATCACCGTCGGCGGTGTCACCCCGGACGGCAAAGACGGGGTCAACGACATGACCTATATTTTTTTAAAAGTTACGGAAATGCTGGGTCTCAATGATCCCAATATGAATGCCCGGTTCAAGCTTGATGTTAACTCTGACACATACTTGAAACGACTGTGCGAAGTCAACATCATCACCGTGGCAACCCCCTCCATGCATTGTGATGATGCGGTGATCAAATCCTTTGAACAAAATTGTGACAAAATAGAAGATCTCAGGGACTGGGCCTCCACCGGGCGTGTGGAAATTACCCTGTCCGGTAAACACATGAGCCACACCGGAGCCACCTCCATCAATATGGTGGCAGGGCTTGAAATGGCCATGAACAATGGATACCACCCCCTCATGGACTGGCATCTGGGGCCTGAAACCGGGTGTCTGGAAAAGGATGATTTCAAAAGTTTTGACCAGTTTTTTCAAGCCTTTGCCCTCCAACAAAAATTTATCATCGAAAACACAACCAGGCTTAATAATATGGCCGGAGAAGCCTATTCCTACCTGAGACCGACCCCGCTTTTAAGCACTGCTATAAGGGGAGCTATCACCAATGGGGTTGACGTTACCAAGGGAGGGGCGCGGTACAATACTTCCGGCAGTTTTAATATCGGTCTTGCCGATGTGGTAGATTCCCTGATGGCCATCAAAACCCTTGTTTTTGATCAGAAAAAAATCGGGTTCAGGGAGTTAAAACAGGCCATTGACACCAATTTTGAAAATGATCCCGGCCTCCATGCCATGGTGATGAACAAAGTGCCAAGGTTTGGTTCAGGCAGCGATGAGGCTGTTGACATGGCAAACCGGGTCACCGGGTTGATCCATTCTTGTTATAAATCCATTAAAAACTTCAGGGGGGGAGATTATACCGTTGGCTTCTGGTCCGTAGCCCAGCATGTTGCTTATGGGTCACTTTCCGGGGCGCTGCCTTCGGGCAAACTTGCCCATAAACCCTTTACCCCGGGGGCCAACCCCCACCCATCGGCCTCAAAAAATTTCTTGGACAATATAAGAGACGTGGCCCGGCTGAACCCCAGATACATGGATAATAATATTGCCTTTAACGTCAAGCTTGTCCCGGCAGCAAAGGATACCAGGGAAAAAACCGTTGATACCATGGTTGCCTATGTGAAATCCTATTTTGAACAGGGCGGGATGCAGATCCAGTTTAACATGGTCAATTCCCTGGTGTTAAGGGATGCCATGGCCAATCCTGAAAATTATCAAAACCTTCTGGTGCGAATCTCAGGATATAATGCCTATTTTGTGAACCTGAACCGAGAAATGCAATTGGAACTGATAGAAAGGACAGAATATACACTATGAATCCCTCTCTCACGATACTTGAGTCCCCTACACTTGATCCCCTTATACTTGAACTAAAGGGCAATTCCCTTGATGACGGCCCGGGCATCCGCACGGTTGTCTTCTTCAAGGGTTGCCCCCTTGACTGTGTCTGGTGCCATAACCCGGAAAGCAAAAAAACCGGGGTTGAAATTTCGTTTGAATCCAAGGTCTGTGTGGGCTGTAATACCTGTATGGATACTTGCACACAAAACGCCCTTTCCAGGGAAAATCCTTTGTTCATTGACCGAAGTTTGTGCAACCTATGTTTTGAATGTGTGGACAATTGCCCCGCAGGCGCCCTGGAACAGATTGGCGAAAAAATGTCCATTTCTAAAATAGTTATCCAGGTGATGAAGGACAAGCCTTTTTTTGATACCTCAAAGGGAGGGGTGACCTTTTCGGGTGGGGAGCCGACCCTGAATATGGCTTTTCTGGGCAAAGCTGCAAAAGCCCTGAAGGAAAAAGGGGTGCATGTTCTCATTGAAACCTGCGGCCAGTTTAATTACGATTCCTTTATTGAGCTTGTGTATCCCCATGTGGATTTAATCTATTTTGACATCAAGATCATGGACAGCCATGGCCATAAAAAATACTGCGGGTTGCCCAATAAAACGATTCTCGCAAATTTTAAAAAACTTAATAAAAAATATCTGGACGGCGGCGTGACTGTTCTGCCGCGAACCCCCCTGATCCCGGATATCACCGATACAAAGGAGAATCTTTTGGCCATTGTATCCCTTTACAAAGAAGAAGGCGTGAAAAAAACCCAATTAATGCCCTACCACCCCCTGTGGCAGGAAAAAAACCTGAAAATCGGCATATCCCCCGTTTTAACCAAAGCAGGGTCACCTGAAAAATGGTCGCCTGAAAAATGGATGGCTGAGGAGCGGCTTAAAGCCTGTGAAAAAATTTTTATAGACGGAGGTATTTTACTGGAATCCTGATCAGGGAAGACCACCTAAGTTGAACAACATGTTGGCGGAAGCCTATACCTATTTACGCTCCACACCGGGGGCCACCCCCTCTCCTCTTATACTTGATCCCCTTATGCTTGAACAAAAGGGCAATTTATTGCCAAACCTGCCGGGGTTTGTTAAGAAAACATTATAAATTGAACCCTCTATTCGAAACTCAGGTAAACGAAACTCAGGTAAAAAGGAGAAACCATTCATGGGAAATGTATATCACCACA
>JAFLJU010000214.1 GCA_022712835.1 Desulfobacteraceae bacterium | reverse complement strand
ACAATGCTGGAGGAACTTTTGGCAATGGAAACGGTATCCGCCGAAAGTCTTTTGGCGGCAATCTCAAAGGAAAGTTTGGTCCGGGTGGAGGGCTCCTGGAAAAAAAGGATAATGGTTTTCCCCCGAAGGGTGGGAACCTTTTTAACCGGCCGCTCTGAAATTTCTCTCATTCCCTTGGCCGTATCCAGAATCATGCTGATTTCATCGGGTTCCAGGGAGTGAATATCAAGGATATCTTTTTTTTCAAACCACATATTGTCTACCTTGCTTTGTGTCGTTTAAAATAAATTGTCGTTTAAAATAATAAACTACCCAGCCGGCCCCACCGGACCCCAAAGGATTGCTTGTTCCAGGACCAATAAATAATAAAGGCCTCCCCTTTGATCTCGGTCAGATCTACAAACCCCCAGAAACGGCTGTCATGACTGTTATCTCGATTATCCCCCATCACAAACAATTTTTTATCCGGGACGGTGATTTTGCGCATATTATCCCGGGTACTGAATTTTCCCGGGATAATCCGATCATCCCCGTGGATGGCATAGGGTTCATCGGTAATGAGCTTGTCATTCACATAGAGTTTTTTATCTATGATTTCAAGGGTATCCCCTCCCACAGCCATCACCCGTTTGATAAAATCCTTGGAGGGGTCCTCGGGATATTTAAAGACCACAATATCCTCACGCTTGGGATCTTTAACCGAAATAAGGGTTTTACCGTCGGTAAAGGGTATCTTTACCCCGTAGATAAATTTATTAACCAGGATCTGGTCTCCGATCTGCAAGGTCTCCAACATGGATCCCGAAGGTATTTTAAAGGCCTGGACAATAAAGGTGCGAATAAACATGGCAATCACAATGGCAATCACAATGGCTTCTATATTCTCCCGCCAGGCATTCTTTTTTTTTGTTACTTTTTTAGTTGCTTTTTCTTTAGTCGTCATTTAATTTTCATTTCACTCTCAGGATTAACAGAACAGGTGCTGGGGATGTCCTAATAAGAATTTACCGCGCTGGATCTGAGTTTTCAAGATCTGTGCAATTTTTCTTGCCTTTACCATACTGGACAGGGGAACCGTGGGAACTTTTTCCCCCTTTATCATAATAGAGCCGCTTTTTAACTCGGCGTAACTGACCTGGCCATAGGATTTTGAAATTGCCTTTGGATAATCATACCCATAATCAACCACCTGGGTAAAAATCTGGTCATCTGAAACTGCTGTAAATTTCAACATTTCCTCATTCAAGATAGGAATGGGAATACCAAGCCCAACGGAAAGCGAAATCCCGTATCCCCTGATACTCTGACCCACCAGCCATTCCGGGGACATTTCCTTTAAATCTCCCATGACAGAAAGGGTGCCGGAAGGCGTTATTGGAACACCGTTCAGCCCCCGTTCCACATCCTTTTTATGCTGGGTGCCGGTCCAGGTGACATACCCTTGAGCCCCGCCCAGAAAAATCCGGGTCCCAAGCCCTATGGTTTTTAAATAGGGATCATTGAACAGAGGACTTAATTCTCCCGATGTGGAATAATTGGCATTCCCCATTTTCGGTTTCAAGGTTCCCATATAGGTATATTTAATCTTCTCTGTCCGATTTATGGCACAATTATAATTCTGGTAAGCATTTCTCGGGTTACAAAGCATGGCATTGGGAAGATCTTTCAACTTCACGAGCTTTTCAATTTTTTTATTGGGATAGCAATCCGTTCCATAACTTTCCGCCCGGAGTTCCACCTCTTTTCCCGCCACAAGATCCTGAATCACATGAGCACCGCCATAATTAAATTCTCCTGGATGGTGTTTGTTCAGAGGATCATCGTCACAGGTCTGGGTTGCCCCCAGATAACAGTCCACCGCCGCAAGTCCCGAGTAAGCCGGTACATTATTAAACCAGGTTTTGGTGGTTCGAACCAGGGGAGAGGATTGGCCGATATTAATAAAGGCTCCGGAGGAGCACATGGGGGCAAAAGTTCCCGTGGTAACCACATCCACTTGTCTTGCGGCCTCAACCACTCCATGTTTGTTGGCAATCTCTATGATTTCTTCCGCCGTAACAACAACCGCCTCACCCCGGGCAATTTTCTTGTTTATCTGCTCATATGTTTTGTTTACTTTAAATTCATTCATAAGATTCCCTTTATCGATTATTTCACCGAAGTTTTAACAGATTCAATTTTTGAAAGGACATTATTTTTTATCCAGTTAGCATCCCACCATTCAACAGGATTGACAAATACATTATGGACAATCATTGAAAAATGCAAATGATCCCCTCCGGCAAGGCCGGTCAGCCCTGTACGACCAATAACATCTCCCTTTGATACCTCGTCCCCGATATTTACATTGATCTCGTTTAAATGGGAGTAGAGACTGGCAAGCCCAAATCCATGATCAATAATAACGGTATTGCCAAAGATTCCTTCATTCTTTGCCATAATCACCCGGCCCCCATTGGCAGCCCCCACCTTTGCATTGGCGGTGGAGGCAAGGTCTATGCCCAGATGGACAGCCCGGTCTATTTCCTTTCCCTTGTATTTATAGGTCCTGTGATCCGCCCAATGGGAACGGGTGGCAGCTCCCGAAAGCCTGCCAAACTTTCCTTTCCACATGAGTTTGCCCACCGTATCTTTGGGGACATTCAACATGGTAGTGACATTTTTTTCACGAAGCTTGCTGTTAATATATAAAAATTTATCCAACAATGGATTCTTGGCCCCGACAAAGTTGTCTTCTATTTCATCCAAATCAAAATCCGGAATTTTAAATTTCAAAAACCGATCTGATATATTCAAGGTATCCGTCCTAAAGTTCTTATCCCTTATATAATGGTGGAACCCTCTTTGGGTCAAATTACCGGCAAGATCACCGGCAGAAACAAAAATCTGAGTTCCCGGCCCCTGGGTTTGATCCAGGGCAAAAAAGGCCGCATAGATGTCAGGGTTTTCAAACATGCCCGAATGGCCCGGAAAAAAGTTTTCTCCCACCATGACGCCACTTTTAACATTCTCCTCAAACACCTTGTAAATTACCAAACCAGACCCGCCCCTTTCAACATTGTGCCGTTTGGTCAACACCTGAACCTGGGGCGGTTTTGTATCAATAACCACCTTTTTTTCCTCGTAGAAAACATTGCCCCGGTTCCACCCCCGCCATGAATAATCCGACACCATGATCCGAATAAGGGCCTCTCCGTCTTTCATCCCGTATCTACGGGATTCTACCGGAATAACAAAGGAATCTTCATTTATCCTATGATCGGAAAAAAAACTCAAAATAGAGGAAGAGGGATATTCTTTTTCCAAGAGCACTTTTTCAACGCCCTTCTGCATGATGGAAACCATGACCTTCCGAAGGCCTGTGCCCTTATCATTCACCTTCAAGGACATCTCATATGATTTTTTCAAATAGAGAGAAGGCAGAGTTACTTCCACCCGAGGACTTGAACCCTCATACTTATAAAAAAGAGTCCATGCAAGGGGTATTGCGACTGCCAGAAAAACCATACTCAAAACAACTTTCTTCATTAAATTATACCTATTTTTTCAAGAGGTTAGGATCCATGCAAACAAAATGCTGTAAAATACCAGCAATGGCCCAACTTATCAAGGAATTTTACATTCTTGACTTTTTGGGTCCCAAAATATAATTTAGCCCATACACTTCAAACTTAAGGAACACCTGATGAACCATAACCCCACAAAAAATAACCGGAAAAATAATTACTTTTTTAATTTAATAAACAATAACTCCCCTGTTTTTTTTCTCATTGCAGGCCCCTGTGTCATTGAAAACTATGAGACAAGTTTTGCCATTGCAAAAACCCTGAAACAAATCACGGACAAACTTAAAATTCCTTTTATATTCAAATCCTCCTTTGACAAAGCAAACCGAACCTCCATCGATTCCTTCCGGGGCCCTGGATTTGAAAAAGGATTGGAAATTCTCAACCAGATCAAACATGAACTTAAGGTTCCGGTCATCTCGGATATACACCTTCCGGAACAGGCGTCCCTATCGGCAAAAGTGCTTGATATCATACAGATTCCGGCCTTTTTGTGTCGGCAGACAGATTTAATTCAGGCCGCCTGCGCAACAGGAAAGCCTGTGAATATCAAGAAAGGACAATTTCTCGCCCCCCTTGAGTGTAAAAACATCATCACCAAAGCGACCTCTTTTGGCAACCATGATATCAGCATCACCGAGAGAGGGTCTTGTTTTGGCTACAATAACCTTGTGGTGGATTTCAGATCCATCCACATTTTAAATGAAATGGGGGTCCCGGTTATCTTTGATGCCACTCACAGCGTCCAATTACCCGGCGGTGCATCTGATTGTTCGGCAGGAGAAAGACAATTTGTCCCCACCCTTTCAAAGGCAGCTATTGCAGCTGGTGCCCATGGGCTTTTCATCGAAACCCACCCGGACCCGGACAAAGCCCTTTGTGATGGCCCGAACTCCATGCCCCTTGATAAAATGGAAGCCCTATTAACAACCCTTATGGCCATCAAAAAGGTATCTGTATAATTTTATGGAAAAACAATCGGATCTAAAACAGGCGGATCTCCAGAAAAAATTGAATCAGATCAAATTGCTACTCCTTGATGTGGATGGGGTCCTGACCGATGGACAAATTACCTATACCGATTCAGGGGAACAAATCAAAAGCTTCAATTGCCGGGACGGCTTAGGGTTGCGGTTGCTCATGAACAACGGCATAAAGGTGGGCATCGTTACCGGCCGGACATCCAAGGCGCTTACTCACCGCTGCCAAAACCTAGGGCTTGACCTTGTTTTCGACGGCATCAAAGACAAATCCAAAGCCTTGGATAGGGTTATCCAACTAACCGGAATTGCAGCCGGGGATATTGCCTTTGTGGGAGATGATCTCATCGATCTTCCGGCAATGATCCGCACAGGGATTTGTTTTTCGGTCCCCGATGCGCCCAGTGAGGTAAAATCCCACGCCACAATGGTCACCTCTGCCCGGGGGGGCCATGGTGCGGTAAGAGAAATTTGTGAGACCATTCTCAAAGCCCAAGGGGTATGGGATAAAATCCTGAATTTTTATCTGTCATGAAAAACACTAGCAGAAAAAAACTCATTTTTCCTTTGATCGGATTGCTTGTTTGTATATTCATCGGACTTGGAATCTTTTCATATATCAATGTTTATATGAAAACCATTTTAAACGATCCCATAACCATAAAAAATATTGATATAGACGCGGCAGCGGCCCTAAAGATGAATATGATGGAACAGGTTTCCAAAAGAAACGGTATCACCGAATGGAAACTAAAAGCCTCCTCAGCCACCTTGTTTAAAAAGCAGGACAAAGCCGTCCTCAAGAAGGTTGATGTTATTTTCTATACAAAAGAAAACAAAGAGGTCCACCTAACTTCCGACGAGGGTGTCCTTAATACCAAGACCCATGATATGATTTTTTTAAAAAATGTTATTGTCCGCCATGAGACATACTCCCTCAAAACTGAGAAGTTGCATTATGAAAAAAAAGCACATATAATACACTCCGATGTGAAGGTCCGGCTTGAAGACCAAGAATCGGTTATCACAGCGGATTCCATGGTGACCCATTTGAATCAGAACAGAACCATTTTACAAGGACATGTTAAAGGAAAATTTAGTGAAAGTTTTAACATCCCATAATCTCGTTATTCCCATTTTTGTCATTCTTATCAGTCTTTTGTTTTTTTTCAATGACACAAGTTTTGCTGGCACTACCACAGTTGCCGGGACCGCTAATAGTACCAAGAGCCCTCCCCCATCTGATAATAAAAAGTTGCCGGAAAAAAAGAGAAAATCCACTAAAGTCACGGACAAAAAACTCAATGTAACCTCTGATAAAATGGTTGCCCAAAAGAACAGCTCCATGGTTGAATTCATCGGCAATGTCAAGGCAACCCGAGGGGATGCGATTATTTTTGCCGATTCCATAAAGGTATTTATCAATTCTGCTAAAACAAAAAATCAAGGACCGAACGATCTAAAAAAAATCATTGCAACAGGCAATGTGGAATATACGGCAGGCGATAGAAAAGCCTTTGCTGACAAGGCAGTATATACCACCAAGGATGAGATTCTCATTTTAACGGGAAAAACGGCCAAACTGATTTCCGGAACAAGCCATGTGACCGGAAAAAAAATCACCCTGTTCAGGAATGAAGACAAGGCCATTGTTGAAAGCGACGGAAAGACACGGGTCCGGGCTGTTTTTAATCCAGAAGACCCGAAAAAGGGTAAAACCAAATAAATGGCAGACCTGATACTTGAAAACTTGATAAAAACCTACAACGACAAAACCGTTGTGAACAAGGTCAATTTGATCGTAAGCCAGGGAAAGGTTACGGGCCTTCTGGGTCCCAATGGTGCCGGAAAAACCACCACATTTTACATGGCTGTGGGAATGATACGCCCGGACAAGGGAAGTGTTTATCTAAATCAGGAGGATATCACGGCCAACCCTATGTATATCAGGGCCAGGAAAGGAATCGGATATCTGCCCCAGGAAGCTTCTATCTTCAAAAAACTGACGGTAAAAGAAAACATCACCGCCATACTTGAGGTATTACCCAAAAATGGGATAAATATTGAAAAAATTGCCACGGGACTTATGAAGGAATTGGGAATTTTCAAGCTGGCCCATCAAAAAGCCGCTTCTTTGTCCGGTGGAGAAAGACGGCGCCTGGAGATATCCCGGGTGTTGGCCACAAACCCCAAATTTATTCTGCTGGATGAACCCTTTGCCGGGATTGATCCATTGGCCGTAATTGATATTCAAAAAATAATTTCCCAGTTGACCCTTAGGGGAATTGGTGTTTTAATTTCGGATCACAATGTCAGGGAAACCCTGGGCGTTTGTGATCACGCATATATTATGAGTCAAGGGATGGTGATTGAATCAGGCACACCTGAAGTGATTATTTCAAGTGAAATAGCTAAAAAAATCTATCTGGGAGATAATTTTAAACTTTAATATGGAACTTGGACTACAACAAAACCTCTCGTTGAGCCAGCAGTTGGTGATGACACCCCAGCTCCAGCAGGCCATCAAACTACTTCAATTGTCAAGACTGGAACTTGCTGAGACCATTCAGCAAGAAATGGAACAGAATCCCGCTCTTGAAGAAGAACTTAATGAAGACAGGTCCGACAAGAAAATCACAGCCCAGGAAAGTGAAACAATTGCACCGGAAAAAGAATCCCCTGTCAAGGAAGTGACCATAGATGAGAAGGTCCCGTCTGATATGGACTGGGATAACTATATTCACGAGTATAATTCCACCGGACGGATATACACGGAATCCGAAAATACCGAAGCCCCCAATTTTGAGGCATTTACTTCGGAGAAAAAAACCCTGGAAGCTCATCTACAATGGCAGTTGATGCTTTCAGGTCTCAATGATGCTGAAGAAAGGCTGGGCCATGTGATCATTGGCAACCTGAACAGGGACGGGTATCTTTGTTCCACCGTGGAAGAGATCGCCCTGGGTGCTCAAGTGGAAATTCAAACCATTGAAAAGATTTTGGGCGTTCTCCAGACGTTTGATCCTGCTGGGATATGCGCAAGGGATCTGTGTGAAACCCTGTTGATCCAGGTCAAAATGCTGGGAATTGAAAATCATATCATCACAGAAATTATCACCCATCATCTGAAGAACCTTGAAAACCGAAACTCCAAAAAAATAGCCAAGGCCCTTCGGATCTCCACGGATGATGTCAGGGCTGCTGTGAAAATAATTCAATATCTGGAGCCCAAACCCGGACGAAAATTCACCACGGATGAGCCCTCCTATATCATACCCGATATCTATGTTTACAAAGAGGAGGATGGATTTAAAATCGTGATGAACGATGACGGGTTGCCCAAATTACGCATCTCTAGATTTTATCGAACGGCCATTGCAGACGGGAAAATAATTTCCAAGGAAACCAAAACCTATTTGAACGAAAAAATGCAATCGGCCTCCTGGCTGATCAAAAGCATTCAACAGCGCCAGAAAACCATTTACCTTGTAATGGAAAGTATCATTAAATTTCAGCATGAATTTTTTGAAAAAGGGATTGCCTATCTGCGCCCCCTTATATTAAAGGATATTGCCGAAGACATTGAAATGCATGAATCCACAATCAGCCGGGTGACCACCAATAAATATGCCTATACGCCCCAGGGACTCTTTGAGCTAAAATATTTCTTTAACAGCTCAATTGGCCGCACCGGAGGGGAATCAATGGCCTCCGCAAGCGTTAAGGACAAAATCCGGCTGCTCATTGAAAATGAAAATGCCACCTCCCCCCTTAGCGATGACAAAATTGCCATCATTCTTCAAAAATCAAACATTGAGATTGCCAGAAGAACCGTTGCAAAATACAGGAAGGTTCTCAATATTTTACCTTCCAATAAACGGAAACAACTTTAAGGAGGTTTTTATGCAAACAACCGTTACCTTTAAAAATATGGACTCCTCTGATTCCTTAAAAGCATATATTCAAAAAAAACTTGATAAATTCGATAAAATGCTGGACAGCCCCGGTGAGGCCCATCTGGTATTGTCCGTTCAAAAGATAAGACATATTGCAGAACTCACCCTTTCATGCGACCGGCTCAACATCCATGCCAAAGAAGAATCAGACATCATGTATTCCTCAATTGACACTCTCATGGACAAAGTAAAAGGCCAGATCAAAAAGCATAAGGACAAAATCAAACACCATATGTCGGGAAACAAACAAAGCCTTAAAAATGACACCCTGGAATTTGCGGATACCGAAACCATCCTCAAATCAGATCAATCCATGGAGGACATTATCATTGAGCCTATTGATACCAAGCCCATGGATATCGATGATGCCGTGATTGAGCTCAATTCCTCAAACCTTTCATTCTATGTATTCAACAATGCCAGAACCGAACAGTTGAATGTTCTTTACAAACACAATAACGGGAAACTGGGCCTCATTCAACCCAGGGGATAAACATCAAATGAAAATCTGTGAGATTCTTAACAAAGATTCGATTGTTGCCAATCTGGAATCAACCAATAAAAATGGAGTTATCAAGGAGCTATCCCAGGCCATCGCAAAAACCACCAACGCTAAGCCCGATGACATTGCCACCGTCTTGATGGAACGCGAAACCCTTGGCAGCACTGGAATTGGCGGAGGCATTGCCATCCCCCACGGAAAGCTTAATGCGGTAGACTCGGTCACCGTCGGTTTTGGACTCAGCCGGGAAGGCGTTGAATATGACTCTCTGGATAATCGACTGGTCCATATTTTTTTCCTGCTGCTGACGCCGGAAAACAGTACAGGAGACCACTTGAAAGTTTTGGCCCAAATCTCCAAGCTTCTGAAAAAGACCCAATTCAAAGAAGGGCTGCGGGGTGCCACTTCATTGGATGAAATTTATAACATTATCCTGGAGCAGGATGAAGAATTTTAAATGGAAAGCCAGAAAGTCTATATCATAACCGGCCTTTCCGGGTCGGGAAAAAGTACGGCAATTCAAGCATTTGAAGATGCCTCCTTTTATTGTGTGGACAACATGCCCATGGAGCTGCTCCCAAAGTTTCTGGAACTGCCGTTTAAGCAGACACCTGATGTAAAAGGAACTGCTTTTGTCATGGACATGCGGTCCAAAAACTTTATCCAAAACTATGCTTCTGGCATTTGCACCATTGAAGCCCTGGGGATTTTTCCCAAGATTATTTTCCTGGATGCAGATGTTGACACCCTTATCAAAAGATACAGCCAAACCCGTAGACACCATCCTATTGCCCATGAAAAAAGTCTACCGGAAAGCATTCTATCAGAAATAAAAACCATGCAGTCCATCAAACAGCTGGCCCACCATGTCATCGATACCAGCAACTATAATGTTCATGAGCTGAAATCTGTTATTCTGGAGTTAATCCATGACGGCAAAAAAAATGTCAGCCTGATGAAACTGAACATTCTTTCCTTTGGTTTTAAGTATGGAATTCCCCATGATGCCGACCTTATCATGGATCTTCGATTTCTTGCCAATCCCTATTTTGTCCCGGAATTAAAAAACCTGGATGGAGAATCGGACGCGATAAAAGAATTTGTCATGAAAAATCCTGAAACCACCATTTTTCTTGATAAATATACCACTCTTCTAGATTATTTAATCCCTTTGTATAAAAGGGAAAACAAAGCATATTTAACCATTGCGGTCGGATGTACCGGCGGCAGGCACAGAAGCGTTGCCATTGCTCGAAGTATTTTTGAACATCTTAACAAGAAAGGGCACACCCCCGGCATTATCCACAGGGATATTGACAGGGATGTAAAAGAGATATGACCGGTATACTAGTCGTCACCCATGGCAACCTTGCCAGCACGTTGATTGAAACCCTTGACTTTATCATGGGCAAAGAACAGGATAGAGTGTTGCCTATTTCCATTGATATTAAAGAGGATCCGGATAATTTACGCAAAAAAATCAAACAAGGAATTTTAAAGGTATCCTCGGACAAGGGGGTACTTATTTTCACAGACATGTTTGGCGGCACCCCCTCCAATCTGGCCTACTCGTTTCTGGATGAAGGAAAAATAGAGGTTATTTCCGGGGTGAATCTACCCCTCCTATTAAAAGCAGTCACTGCCCGAAAAAAAAGCATGGACATGGAAACCTTAGCCAATTTGCTTGTTGAACACGGCAAAAAAAGCATCTCACTGGCAAGCGGAATCCTCAAAGGTACCAAGCGATCATAATTTTCAATTTTTCAACCCAATTTTGGCCTATATTATAAAAAGAGGAGAAAAAAATGACAATTAAAATAGGAATAAACGGATTTGGCCGAATCGGTAGAATGCTGTTCAGAATAGCTGCAGACACACCAGAAATAGAAGTTAC
>JAFLJU010000645.1 GCA_022712835.1 Desulfobacteraceae bacterium | reverse complement strand
GTCATATCTTTCACCCACGTTGTCCCGATGATTGATACCAATCACAATAAACACAAGCAAGGCCAACACACCAACGGACAAAAAGAAAATGGTGAGTCTGTTTTTCATCAATTTCATTTTTTTCCGGGATGCTTTTGGGTCTTTTCCGGCAAACCAGCCCCATTTCATACACAATCGATAGATACCGATGGTGGCGTGGAGTTCCACACAAATCAACAAAATCAGGTACAAAAACCACATATTGCCGGAAACCACCCGGTCTGCGGACAGATAGGGATCAATACTTCCCGGATTGGTGAGCATGATATACAGATGAACCGACCCCAGGAAAAACATGAGAAAACCGGATACCACCTGGACGTACCAGAGATTGGTATCGGTATGGTTCATCATCTCCATCTGGTCCCTCATGATCCGATGCTGCTTCCATGAAATGGGAAATTTACGAACCCCCAGCAGTGCATGGATAATAAACAGGGTAAAAATCGTGAGAACCGCAAAAAAGACCGCGATGGGGTATCCGTGACCCGTGTCTGAAAGAAAGGATAACTCCATGGTCTTTGACACAAAGTTAAAAGAATCTTTCCCCAGGATAACACTGCCCACCAGGAGCATGTGCACCCACATGAACAGTCCCAGAATCAGGCCTGTCCCGCTCTGAGCCAGGTCCAGCCGTGCCGGTATTCTGCTCTTTTTTTTGTTTGATTCAATCGTATAGCTTTCCAAATTTAACCTCCTTAAGGTTATCTAAAATACATCCTTACAAATCCGGCCGATTTCACCTAGGTTTTCACAAACATGGATTCCATTTTCTCTGAATGCCGCAAGCTTTGCCTCGCCCGTACCGCTGGATCCTGAAATAATCGCACCGGCATGCCCCATTCTTCTGCCGGGCGGTGCTGTCAAGCCTGCGATAAAGCCAACCACCGGTTTTGTCAATTTCTCGTTAATGTAAGCTGCTGCCTCTTCTTCTGCACTGCCCCCTATTTCACCCACCATTACAATGGCGCTTGTTTCGTCGTCATCCTGGAACGCTGACAATACATCTATAAAATTGGTGCCGTTAACCGGATCTCCACCGATGCCAATACAGGTGGACTGACCAAGTCCCAGCTTTGTCAATTGGTCAACCACCTCATAGGTAAGGGTACCTGATCGGGAGACAACACCGATACTTCCCCGTTTATGAATTTTACCCGGCATAATACCGATTTTACACTCGTCGGGGGTTATAATTCCCGGACAATTGGGTCCGATGAGCCGACAATTCTTGGTTGCCAGAAAATTTTTGACTTTGATCATGTCCAGGATGGGAATCCCTTCGGTGATACAAACAATCAATTTGATACCGGCATCAGCCGCTTCCATGATGGCATCAGCCCCAAATGGCGGGGGAACCAGAATCAAGGAAGCGTCTGCGCCTGTTTCCTTTACACCCTGGGCCACGGTATTAAATACCGGAACACTGTCCATCTTCTGCCCACCCTTACCCGGTGTAACACCTGCCACAACCTTTGTACCATATTCAATACATTGTCTGGCATGGAAACTGCCTTCCTTGCCCGTAATTCCCTGGACCAGAAGTTTTGTGTCCTTATTTACAAATATACTCACAATTATCTCCTTTAATTAGCAACAGCAGCGGCGATTTTTTTGGCCACATCGGAAAGGTCTAGTGCGCTGATCAGGTCCAACCCGGCATCGGCCAGAATTTTCTTGCCTTGTTCCACATTGGTGCCTTCCATGCGAACCACCACCGGGATATTGATACCGGTTTTTTTGGCAGCATCCACCACGCCCTGGGCAAAAATGTCGCACCGTAAAATACCACCGAAAATATTGATGAGAACGGCTTTTACCTTTGAGTCGGCCAGAATGATCCGAAAGGCATTTTCCACCTGTTCGGAACTGGCTCCCCCCCCCACATCCATGAAGTTGGCAGGGGTGGCCCCGGCATTTTTAATGATATCCATGGTGGCCATGGCAAGCCCTGCTCCATTGACAATATTGCCCACATTGCCGTCCAGGTTAATATAATTCAGGTTAAACTTGGAGGCTTCCACTTCCATGGGGTCTTCTTCATCAAGGTCCCGAAGTTCCAAAAGATCCTTATGCCGATAAAGGGCATTTGAATCAAAGTCCACCTTGGCATCCAACGCCAGAACCGCGTTGTCCTTTGTGAGGATCAAAGGATTAATCTCCACCATGGAGCTGTCATAGGCAACAAACATTTTGTAAAGATTGGACAGCAAGCCGGCAAAAGATTTCATGGCAGCACTTGGCAGCCCCAGACCGAAAGCCACTTCCCGGATCTGATATCCCTGGATGCCCATGAGGGGATCCACATAGACTTTTATGATTCTTTCAGGGGTTTTTTCGGCCACCTGTTCGATATCCATGCCCCCATCCTGGCTGGCCATGATCACCACAGAAGCCGTTGCCCTGTCCACCAGAATACTTAAGTACAATTCCCGTTCAATTTCCTGACCGGCTTCCACGAGCAGTTTTTGGACCAATCTTCCTTCAGGACCTGTCTGGTGAGTGACAAGGGTCATGCCGAGGATCTCGGTTGCAAAGGTTTGGGCCTCTTCCAGGGAAGCGGCAAGTTTTACGCCTCCGCCTTTCCCCCGACCGCCAGCATGGATCTGGGCCTTGACCACCACGGGAAAACCGCCCAGCTCACCCGCTATTTTTTTGGCTTCTTCCACGGAAAAGGCGACTTTTCCATCAGGTACCGGAACATTGTACTTTCGAAACAAGTCCTTTGCCTGGTATTCATGTATTTTCATTTATTTTTCCTTCAATAAGTAATTATAAATATGACAGCAACCGTTCAGCCGCAGCTGAGGGTGACATTTTTTCAGCCTCCACCTGACTTGAAACCAGGGGAATCTGTTCATTTATTTTCTGATTATGTTTAAACCGTTGTTTTAAGCCCTCCTCCACCAATGTCCACATCCACTCAAGGGATTGCTTTTTCCGCCTTTGTTCAAACTCTTTGGTTTCTTGAAATTTGCGCCTGTGGTCCAGCACGGTTTCCCATACGCTTTTCGTTCCCCCCTCAATCACCGAGGAACAGGTCAAAACAGGTGTATGCCAGGTGGGGGTTTCCGATGCAATCAGGTGCATGGCAAGCTCAAGGTCTTTCTGGGCCCTTTCAACCGGCCCCATGTTGTCCCCGTCGGCCTTGTTGATGACAATGGCATCAGCAAGTTCCAGTACTCCTTTTTTAATGCCCTGGAGTTCATCACCCGTTCCTGCAATCATCAACACCAGAAAAAAATCCACCCTGGAGGCCACCCGGGTTTCAGACTGCCCCACCCCAACGGTTTCCACAAGGATGACATCAAAACCTGCCGCTTCACAAACCAGCATGGTCTCACGGGTTCTAACGGCAACCCCCCCCAGAGTTTCCCCGGCCGGAGATGGCCGGATAAATGAATTTTCATGGGCTGACAATTTTTCCATCCGGGTTTTATCCCCCAGGATGGACCCGCCGCTTCGCTGGCTGGTGGGGTCCACGGCAAGCACCGCAACCCTGTGGCCTGCATCGGCAAGGTAAACTCCTAAATTTTCAATAAAGGTAGATTTGCCCACCCCTGGCACACCGGTTATCCCCAGGCGGATGCTCTTGCCTGTCAGAGGGAGTATCTTTTCCATCACCTGTTGCGCCACCTGCTGATGGGCAGGAAGATTGCTTTCGATCAGGGTCACGGTTTTTGCAATCAAGCGCCGGTTATTGTCCAGGATACCCTGGAACAACACCTCCGGGTCATTAAGTACCATACTCTTTATTAACCTATTTTTTTTTATTGGCCTATTTTCTAAGCGCCCAGTTTCCTAAGCGCCTAGTTTTTTGCATCCTATTTTCTAAGCACCCGGTTTTCTAAGCACTCAGTTTTTATACACCTAATTTTTAGGCACCAATTTCTTATGCACCC
Organism: Desulfobacteraceae bacterium; assembly: GCA_022712835.1. The sequence goes on along the minus strand of JAFLJU010000645.1, from coordinate 2,316 downwards.
AAATTTTTAGGCACCTATGATGTTGAGCGTCCGATTGGCAGAATCGGTCACCACCGTACCAGGGCCAAAAATCTCCGAGGCACCGGCCTTTTTTAAAAATTCATAATCCCCCGGGGGAATGATGCCGCCAACCACCACTTTAATATCAGAAGCCCCTCCCTTTTTCAACGCTTCGATCACCTGGGGAACCAAAGTTTTATGACCGGCCGCAAGGCTTGAAACCCCCACCACGTGGACATCATTTTCAATGGCCATTTTAGCTGCTTCCTCCGGGGTCTGGAACATGGGTCCCAGATCCACATCAAAACCAAAATCTGCATAGGCAGTGGCAATCACCTTGACACCCCGGTCATGGCCATCCTGGCCCATTTTTGATAACAAAATTCTGGGCCTGCGGCCGTTATTCTTTTCAAAATCACCGGTCCGTTTTCTCAAAGCCGCCATGATTTCAGGATCTGCACTTTGGGCATACACCCCGGAGATGCATTGGGTGGTGGCCACAAACCGGGTAAAAACCGTTTCCATGGCATCACAAATCTCGCCCACGGTGGCCCGGGCACGGACGGCAGGCAGGCAGACTTCCAGAAGATTCCCCCCATTCTTGCAAGCGGTGATGATATCATCCAAGGCCTTTTGAACCGCAACATTGTCCCGATCTTTTTTGATCTGGTTCAGCCTTGCCACCTGCTCTTCTCTCACATCCTCGGAAACTTCCCTCACCGGGATCGGGATTTCATCTTCAATCTTGTATTTATTCACCCCGACAATCACATCCTCACCCTTATCGATACGGGCCTGGCGCCGGGCAGAAACTTCTTCGATCCGCATTTTCGGCATACCCGATTCAATGGCCTTGGCCATGCCGCCCAACTCTTCAACCTCTTTTAAAATTTTTCTGACTTCGTCGATAATATTCTGGGTCAGGCTTTCCACATAATAGGAACCGCCCAGGGGATCCACCACATCACAGATATGGGATTCCTCCTGAACCAGGATCTGGGTGTTTCTGGAGATTCTGGCAGATAGTTCCGTGGGCAGTCCTACTGCCTCGTCAAAGGAATTGGTGTGCAGGCTCTGGGTGCCCCCCAGAACGGCCGACAGACATTCCAGAGTAGTTCTGACCACATTGTTATAGGGATCCTGCTGGGTCAGGCTCCAGCCAGAGGTCTGGCAATGGGTCCGCAGCATTTTGGATTTGGGGTTTTTGGGATTAAACTGGGTCATGAGTTCCGCCCAGAGAAATCTAGCGGCCCGGAGCATGGCAATGTCCATGAAAAAATTCATGCCGATGCCAAAAAAGAAAGAGAGCCTTGGGGCAAACTTATCAATATCAAGTCCGGTTGCAAGGGCGGCTTTAACATACTCAAGCCCGTCGGCCAGGGTAAAGGCAGCCTGGAGAACCGAATCGGCTCCCGCTTCCATGATATGGTAGCCCGAGATGCTGATGCTGTTAAATTTGGGCATATTTTCCGAACAAAACCCGATGATGTCTGAAATAATTCTCATGGAGGGCGTGGGCGGATAGATATAGGTATTCCGGGTCAAATATTCTTTGAGAATATCATTCTGGATCGTTCCCGAAAGCTGATCATGGGCAACCCCCTGCTCTTCGGCAGCCACAATATATCCGGCCAAAATGGGCAAAACAGCCCCATTCATGGTCATGGAGACCGACATCTGATCCAGAGGAATCTGGTCAAACAAAATTTTCATATCTTCCACAGAATCGATGGCAACCCCTGCTTTTCCAACGTCGCCTGCGACTCTCGGATGATCCGAGTCATATCCTCTGTGGGTGGCAAGGTCAAAGGCTACGGACAGGCCTTTTTGGCCGGCTGCCAGATTTTTGCGGTAAAAAGCATTGGATTCCTTGGCAGTTGAGAAACCGGCATATTGGCGAATGGTCCAGGGGCGACCTGCATACATGGTGGCCATGGGCCCCCGAACAAAGGGTTCTATTCCGGGCAGATTGTCTATAAATTCTACCTGCTCCAAATCCTTTGATGTGTACAAAGGCTTAATATCAATGCCCTCGGGGGTTTTTTTCGTCAGTGTTTCAAGGGGTTTTCCCCTTAGCCCTTTGATTGCAAGTTCTTCCCATTTTTGAATATCAGACATTTGAGACATGGTTATCCTCCGGTCTAAATTTAATCATTATCAGCGCAAACAGCAGCTTGGTTGTAGAGTAAAAAATGTTAGCGATTACCTAACTTTATCTTTCGCACAATTTATCTTTCACACAATTCCACAAGAACACCAGAGGTTGCCTTGGGGTGTAAAAAAGCGATCTTGGCACCGCCTGCGCCAATTCTTGGC
>JAFLJU010000062.1 GCA_022712835.1 Desulfobacteraceae bacterium | reverse complement strand
TTGAATCCAATACACCTTCCCGGGTGTGTCTGTTGTTTCCTAGGGAAATTGAATCAAAGTTTGTGCAATCCATTTTGCCATCACAGGTGTGCCTTCTTGGGAGTGTGGCCCTGTTTTTTTTCTTGTTATTATCCGGTATCCAGGTGTTTTATATTTCGGATATCATACCTTCCCTGGGAGGGATTGTTTTGTTTTTCACGGCTCTATTTTTAATTTTTAAAAAAGGTCATTCAGAAAACCATATTTGAGGTTTCTATGTTCTTGTTTTTCTTTCCTCCGGTATTTGGGGATTTTTTTTAACTGAGTGAATATTTCTCCCATGGGGGCGATTTTTCTTTTTTCTTCGTCTGTTGCCCATTGGATTCTTTTGCTTTAGGTTATCTTATCTGATTTCAACGTTCCTTGGGGTTTGTTTGATTCTTATATATACGGTCGGTCTTTCCATGACGGTATCGCCTCTGCCCGGGGTGTTTATATTCCAGATTGGTATTCTTTTGACCATGCTTACAACCATGGTGGTCGCCGGATATAAAATTGAATATGCTTATAGGCGTACTTTCCTCGCCCAAGTGGGCCTTGAAAATTTGAACCAACACATTAAAAATCGGGCGGAACATCAGGACACTGAGCTGATTCGGATGAACAAAAGCCTGACGCTTGAAATTCGTGCCCATACCGAAGCCGAAGGTCTCTTCCGGGAAAGCGAGGAAAAATATAAAAACCTTGTAAATTCTTTGCCAGAAGGAATCTTTATTCTGCAGAATGAGCGGATTACCTTTTTTAATCCAGGCCTTGAACGAATGACCGGATTGTCCTCTCGCCAATTGTCCGGTGCTGATCCTGATCTGATTTTTCTCAGTTCCTGTCCAGGTGAGGAAATGAAAAGTAAGTCGACGCCCGGGTTTATTGTTCAGCCGGACGGGAATAAAATATATATTGAAAAAAAAGTGGTTGAAATTGTTTATAATTCTGCACCTGCTCTTCTTTTTGCCATCCGGGATATCACGGAACGGATAACCTCCTTGCAGGAAAAAGAACGACTCGAAACGGAATTTGAAAAGGCAAAGAAAATGGAGGCCTTTGGTTTGCTTGCCGGCGGGGTGGCCCATGATTTAAATAATGTGTTGTCCGGGATTGTGTCGATACCGGAACTTTTGTTAATGGAGCTGCCAGAGGGGAGCCACCTAATCGAGCCCCTCTTGATCATGAAAGACTCGGGAAAACGGGCGGCAATCATTGTGGATGAATTATTAACCCTTGCCAGGGGGTCGGCCAAGGTTTTGGAACCGGTTCGTTTAAATGATGTCATTGAAGACTATTTATCTTCACCCGAATTTGACCGGGTCGCTAGGTTTCATCCCGGGGTGATTTTAATAAAAAATCTTGATTCCGCTCTTCCGTTGCTCAATGCATCTGGTCTTCATATGAGAAAAATAGTCATGAATCTTGTATCCAATGCCATGGAAGCCATCCAAGAAAAAGGGAATGTGACCTTGAAAACCAGCAGGGTTCAGTTTTCAAAGAAAATACTCAAAGGATATGAACGAACAACGGATGGACCCTATATCAGGTTTAGTGTCAAGGATACGGGCCCGGGTATTTCAACCCAGGATTTGGACCGGATTTTTGAACCCTTTTATACGAAAAAAGTTTTGGGCAGAAGTGGGACTGGATTAGGTTTAAGCATTGTATGGAATACCGTCCATGATCACAAAGGATATATTCAGGTGAAAAGTGAAAAGGGAGAAACCCTGTTTCAAATTTATTTTCCCGTGACCAAGGTTTTGGTCGAGGCTGCCCAACCAGATAGGATATACACCTTGAGTGACTATAAAGGGGATAATGAAACCATTCTTGTAGTGGACGATGTGGAAAGCCAGCGAAAAATTTCTAGGAATATGATGAAACGGCTGGGCTACCAGGTGACGGTTGTCAGCAGCGGGGAGGACGCCATTGTGTATGTCAGGAAAAATAAAGTTGATCTGGTGGTTCTGGATATGATAATGGATCCGGGTATCAGTGGACTTGATACCTTCCGGGAATTGAAAATAATTGATCCTGATATCCGGGCGGTCATTACCAGCGGCTACTCAAAAACCCGTGATGTGGAGAAAGCCCAGGAGTTAGGTGCCGGGCCTTTTATTAAAAAACCCTATTCCCTTGAGCTCCTGGGCCTGACCCTCAAGGAAGAATTGGACAAACGGAGCGCATAAAATGAATCAACCCCGAATAGTTTCCCGTAGGGATTTTTTAAAATATTCTGCCATGACCTATGGCGCTTTTGCAACTCTTCCCTTTTTGACCGGGTGTGCCGTGGACCCTGTGACCGGAAGAAATCAACTCATGATGATGTCCCGGGACCAGGAAATCGGTATCGACAAACGCCAATCGTCCTTTCAGTTTTCATCGGATTACGGGGTGACCCAGGATGCATCCTTAAACCAATATATCGGAGAAGTTGGTACGGGAATGCTTGCCCATGTGCACCGTTCGGACATGCCCTATAATTTTCAATGTGTCAATGCCACCTATGTCAATGCCTATGCCTTTCCCGGAGGCTCCATTGCCGTGACCCGGGGGATTTTGCTTGATCTGGACAATGAGGCGCAGCTTGCCGCACTTTTGGGCCATGAGCTGGGCCATGTCAATGCCCGGCATTCCGCAGAACAGGCCGCTAAAAATCAGCTTTCTTCCATACTGGTGGGCGGATTGTCCGTATTGGCCAGTACCCAGGGGGTAGGAATGGGGCAATTAACCAAGCAATTGGGATCCCTGGGTCAGGGGTTGTTTTTGTCCAGCTACAGCCGAGAAAATGAACGGGAAGCCGATCGCCTGGGGCAGGAATACATGGTCAAGGCCGGGTATTCTTCCAAGGGATTTGTGGGGCTGATGGAGATGCTCAATTCTCTGAACAAGGCCAATCCTTCCTCCTCCCAGATGCTTTTTGCCACCCATCCCATGAGTTCTAAGCGATTACAGGCGGCCCTTGAGCGGGACAACACCCAATATGGAAAAACCCATTCACTTGCCTTGAACCGGGAACGATACATGGATAAAACAGCTTCCCTGCGACAAAAAAAAGGGGCTATCCTGAAAATGCAGGAGGGGGAGAAATATTTAGGCAAAGAGGAATATGACAATGCGCAGGAGGCATTTAAATCAGCTATCCATCAGGCAAAACACGATTATACGGCCCATGTACTCATGGCCAAATGTATGCTGATCCAGAAAAAATCTTCCCAGGCCCTATCCTATGCCAACCTTGCCAAAAGCTTATACCCCACTGAATCCCAGGGCTATTATATTGCCGGGCTTTCCAATCTGGCAGAGAAGAAACCCAGTCAGGCCTATGGGGATTTTAAACGATGTGATGAGCTCTTACCTGGAAATCCTCAATTGACATTTTACAAGGGCTATTCCCTTGATAACAGCGGCCAAAAGCAGGAGGCGGCTGATAATTATGTGAATTATTTAAAACAGATTAATTATCAGTCCAATAAGTTTTCTAAGCATGCCTACCAGCGGCTTAAGGCGTGGGGTTATGCCAACTAAACACCCAATTAGCCCCGGGCGCAACCTCATTGAAATCTCAAAGGTGATGAGTATTGCCGTGGGCAGTGCTAAGGACACCTGGTCGGCACCGGTGTATTACCTGTTCTCAGAGGGTCAGTTTTATTTTTTTTCAAACCCAAAGGCCCGGCATATTCAAATGGCGAAAAATCACATAAGTGCCGCTTCTATTTTTAGGGATGATATTGATTTTAAAAATCTGGAGGGAATTCAGATGTCCGGCACCATCCAAAAATCACCCAAGAATATCCGGTCGCTTGCCGTGGCAAAGCGCTATTGCAGCCGATTTAAGATAATCGCTCCCCCCCCAGGGATATCGGATAAATCGAATAGATCGGACATATTGGATTTTTTTGTTTCAAAATTCCATGCCACCCTTTATTCTTTTGAACCGGAGTGTGTGTATTATATGAACAATCGTAAGGGGTTTGGTTCCCGGGAAAAAATTGAATTATGAAGATGAAAAGTTTAAGACAAACCGTCCAATTTCTTGAGAAACAGGGGGAATTGATCCAGATATCAACCCCGGTGGACCCCCACCTTGAAATGGCAGAGATCACCCGGCAGGTCCATGAAGCAAAAGGGCCAGCCCTGCTGTTCACCCATGTTAAAAATGCCTCGTTTCCCGCCCTGTCCAATCTGTTTGGCACCTATGAGAGAACCTTGAAAATATTTGAGCCCCAACTTGCCCAGGTACGGTCCCTTGTGGATCTGCGGTCAGATCCCGGGGCGTTTTTGAAATCACCCGGGAAAATACCCGGGGCATTAAAGGCATTGGTTCATGCCCTGCCAATCTCAAGCCCCCATGCAAAGGTGTTGAAATATTCGACCCAGATAGATCAATTGCCCATGATCAAATGCTGGCCAAAGGACGGGGGGGCATTTGTTCTATTGCCCCAGGTTTTTTCAAAGGACCCGGACAATGATTCCATCTTTAAATCAAATCTGGGCATGTACCGGATACAGATGTCCGGGAATGAGTATGCCCCAAACCGGGAAATAGGGCTTCATTACCAGCTTCACCGGGGGATAGGGAATCACCATAAAAAAGCCCTGGAGCAAAACCGTCCCTTAAAAGTGTCGATTTTCATCGGCGGTCCACCGGCCCACACCCTGGCGGCGGTTATGCCCTTACCGGAAGGGGTTCCCGAGATCGCTTTTGCCGGGGCCCTGGCGGGTCGAAATTTTCGGTATACGGATAAAAACGGGTTCTTTATTTCCAATGACGCCGATTTTTGTATCACCGGGTTCATTGTCCCCAACCGGACCAAACCCGAAGGCCCCTTTGGGGATCACTTGGGGTATTACTCCCTTGAACATGAATATCCCTATTTAAAGGTGGTATCGGTCTGGCATCGGCCCGGGGCCATCTTTCCCTTTACCGTGGTGGGGCGCCCTCCCCAGGAGGATTCCAATTTTGGCAGGCTCATCCACGAGATCACCCGAAGTGCCATCACCGATACCCTTCCCGGGGTGACCGCCGTGAATGCCGTGGATGATGCAGGGGTACATCCTTTGTTATTGGCCAAGGCCCATGAGCGGTATCTTCCCTACGAGAAGAGGGGGCCCAGGGAATTGTTGACCCATGCCAATGCTATTTTGGGAACCGGCCAGCTCTCCCTTGCTAAATATCTGTTCATCTGTGCCCATGAAGACAACCCAACCCTTAATGTGAATGATGAAATGGCCTTTTTTATTCACCTACTGGAGCGGGTTGATCTGTCATCGGACCTTCATTTTTTGACCCGTACCACCATGGACACCCTGGATTATTCCACCTCCCAAATTAATGCAGGTTCCAAATTGGTTGTGGCGGTGGCAGGCGCAAGAAAAAGAAGGCTTGCCACTGAATTTGTGAAAGATTTTTGTCTTCCCCAGGGGTTTTGCGATCCCGGGCTTGCGGCCCCGGGTATGGTGGTGGTCCAGGGTCCCAAATTTTCCTCCTATGAATCAGCTCTTCAAGAGATGAACCGGTTAAGAAAACATCTGGAGACACAATCTGGCCTTGAATCCCTTCCTTTGTTTGTGGTGGTGGATGACGCTGTGTTTGCCAGAAAGAGCTTTTCCAATTTTTTATGGGTCACCTTTTTACGATCCAATCCTTCCCATGATATTTACGGGGTTGATGAGGGGTTTTTGTTTAAACATTGGGGGTGCCGTGAACCGTTGATCATTGATGCCCGGATTAAACCCTTCCATTCCCCTGCCCTGGAATCGGATCCGGTTACTATTGAGCGGGTAAAAGCCTTGGCCCAAAGAGGTGGCCCGCTGTTCGGCATTATTTAAGGAGGGGGGCTTGTCCGGCACTTGCAATTATATTGGATCATCAATAAAAAGAATTTAAAAGAATCTAAAAAATGCTTTCAGCGTTCTTAGTTGGAAAAAAAGGAGATATATTCAGGTGGATGAGAAAAAAAACAGAACCCTTTTTAAGAGGGTATTTTTAGGACTGCAACTTGGAATGATCATTGTTTTATCCCAGGGAGTGGCCCTTGGGGCGGAAAAGTTTGAAGCTGCGCTCAGTCAGCATATCAACCAAAAATGGACTGGCGATTTTAATGAAATGGTCAAGGACAACGTCATCCGGGTGTTGGTTCCCTATAGCAAAACATTTTACTTCTTTGATAAGGGAGCCCAGAAAGGTGCCAGTTATGAACTGGTCACGGCTTTTGAAAGAATGGTCAACACGGAGTTGAAAACCCGGCATGTTAAAGTTCATACCGTTTTTATCCCCACCTCAAGGGATCGATTGATACCGGGTCTTGTGGAAGGGTTGGGGGATATTGCCGTGGGCAATTTAACCATCACGAATGACCGAAGCAAACAGGTGGATTTTTCTGATCCCCTGGGAACAGGCGTTGCTGAAATTTTAGTTACCGGACCCGGTGCGCCTTTGTTTAAATGTGTTTCTGATTTGAGCGGTCACAAGATTCACGTCAGAAAATCCAGCAGCTATTATGAAAGTCTTGTCCGGGTCAACAAGGCCTTGTCCTCTGCAGGTAAATCAAAAATCAAAATAGTTGAAGCCAATGAAAATCTTGAGGATGAAGATCTTTTGGAAATGCTGAATGCAGGACTGATTTCCATGATGGTGATCGACAGCCACAAGGGAAAATTCTGGGTCCAGATTTTTGAGAATATCCGCCTTCATCCCGAAGTTAAATTTCGGGAGAATGTCCGAATCGCCTGGGCCATTAGGAAAAATAGTCCGGAATTAAAAACGGTCATAAATCGATTTGTTAAGGCCAACAAAAAAGGAACCCTGATGGGGAATATGATTTTTAACCGCTATCTCAAGAATACGAAATATGTTAAAAATAATCTTTCCGAAGGTGACAGAGCAAAGTTTAAGGATGCTGGGCCGTTTTTCCAAAAATATGGAAAAATGTATGATTTTGATGCACTGATGTTGGCCGCCCTTGCCTACCAGGAATCCACCATTGACCAGAGAAAGAGAAGTCCTGTCGGTGCCATTGGGGTGATGCAGATATTACCGACAACAGCTCTGGACAAGAATGTCAATATTTCGGGCACTGATAAGATTGACCCCAATATCCATGCCGGAACAAAATATCTTCGGTTCATTGCCGATCGGTATTTCAGTAATCCCGGCATTGATCCGTTAAACCAGGTGTTGTTGACATTTGCTGCCTATAATGCAGGCCCTGCCAAAATTTCAAAATTGCGCAAAGAGGCAAGCTCCTTAAACCTGGATCCCAATATCTGGTTTAAAAATGTTGAATTGGTGGCCGCCAAGAGAATCGGCCGGGAAACCGTTCAATATGTGAGTAATATCTTTAAATATTATATTGCCTATACCTATGGTATGGATCAGCTTAAAGCAAAGGCAGAAATAAAAAAGTAAATCAGGAAAAAAGGTGTGTTGAAGAAGGAGTCACTGATGGTGAAAAAAATGGGTCGCATCACCTACAAAGGGGTATTTCTATTTTTTTTACCAGCGGTGTTGATAACCATCGGGGGATTTGTTGTCGCCTATCAATTTGTTGAACCAAGCCCTCCCAGAAATATTTCCATTGCAACGGGGGAACCTGGCGGGGCATATTTTACCCATGGCAAGGTGTATAAAAAATTATTGGAAGATTATGGGATTACGCTAACAGTGCGTGAGACCGAAGGGTCCCTTGAAAATCTTAAATTACTTGAAAAAGAGATAGGTGGTGTTGACATCGCCTTTATCCAGGGCGGTATCGGAAGATTGTCAGATTCAAAGACCATCTTGTCCATTGGCAGTTTATACTACGAACCCTTGTGGGTTTTTTACAGGTCAGGGGTAAAGGCGTCCCGGATTTCTGATTTGAAGGGACTTCGCATCGCCATTGGAAACGATTTGAGCGGAACCAAGGTTCTTGCCTCTGATTTGTTAAATTTAAACGGTATTACTCAAAAGAATACCCAATTTATCTCCCAGGGATCCAGAATTTCAGCAAATTTGTTGCTCAAGCATGAGATCGATGCGGTGTTTTTTGTTTCAACCCACAAGGCCTCTTATATCTCGGACCTTTTAGCGTTGGAATCTGTCTCCTTGATGGGGATTGAAAGGGCTGCGGCCTATAAATTGCGGTACAGTTTTTTAAATGTGATTGATATCCCCCAGGGGGTCATTGATTTTGTGGAAAATATTCCGGCACGGAATATTCAGCTATTGGCTCCCACCGCCCAATTGGCAGTTCGGTCCGATCTGCATCCTGCTTTGATTGACCTTGTGTTACAGACAGCAAGGCGGGTACACAGTCCCGGGGGGGGATTGGAAAAAAAGGGAGAATTCCCGTCTCCCAAATACCTGGACTTTGAGTTGAGCGAAGATGCCAACAGGTTTTATACGGACCGGGTTCCGTTTCTCCGGCGCCATTTCCCTTTTTGGGTGGCAACCTTTCTTGGCAGAATGAAGATAATGATTTTGCCTTTCATTGCCATCATGTTTCCTCTTTTCAAGATCATGCCATGGATATACCGGTGGCGGATGCGCGCCAGGATTTATCGCTGGTATTCTGATCTTGATGAACTGGGCGCAGACCTGTATACCCAGAGTTCACCTAAAATCCATGACGACTATATGGCTAAAATGGATGCCCTTGAAAAAAAGGCCCTTGATATCCAGGTACCTAAGCCCTATGCAGAAAGTCTGTTCAATTTGCGTATGCACATTGGCATTTTTCGCAAAAACCTGATGAACATTCAAAAACCTGATGAACACTCAAAAACCTTAGAATCACCCAAGAAATAAAATTTATGATAAATCCTATTCATATGAGAAGGGCTCTGTATATTCTGGTTGCTTTTCTGGCATTGTATACCATCGTTGGATTTTTTCTGGCCCCCTGGCTAGGAGAAAAAATTCTCATCAAGCGGTGGGGTAACTTTATGGGGAGACGTGTGGCCATTGAGTCTGTGTCAATCAATCCCTATGCACTGACCGTTCTGGCCGAGGGGATTTCCATAAAAGAGGAAAACGGAACAGATTTTCTATCGGTCCGTTCTCTGTTTGTCAATTTTTCCATCATGTCTGTGTTCACATTTACTCCCGTGGCCACCCAATATGAGATGTCATCACCTAGTGTAAACCTGGTATTAAAAAAAGACAATACCCTCAATATCTCTGATTTGTTGCAATCGGAAGGAAAATCCCCTGACACCGCCCCGGTGGAACCCAAAATTTTTGGGCTTAAAATCTCCAATGCAAAAATTGTGAACGGAAATATTAATTTTTCAGATCAGATCAGACAGGTGGTTCACCACATTGAGAACTTGAACTTGAACCTGCCCTTTTTGAGTACCCTGGAAGGGGACCGCCAGACTAAGCTGATGGCCCAGGTTGATTTTTCATTGAACAAGGTCAAAATGAATATAGGTCTTGAAACGCTTCCCTTTACCCCGGATCGAAAGACCCTTTTAACCCTTAAAACAGGCACCATTGATCTTTTAACTTATCTTAGGTATCTGCCCCTGCCAAAAACCATTTTGGTGCAGCACCTGGAAACCTCCCTTGATCTTGACGCAACCTATTCCCATACCAATCCCTCTTTGATTTTAAAGGGAGCTGTGGACCTATCCAATATCAATATCCAGGGGGCTGACCATACCCCTCTATTAGCCATTCCCCAAATAAAGCTTACCCTTGCACCCTCGGATCTTTGGGATAAGCAAATTGCGATTGCCAACCTCAAGGTTTTGTCCCCCAAGATTCACCTGGCCAGGGATGATAGGGGAAAGGTGAACCTTATCAAGTTCCTGTCCAAAGCTTCCGACAAGACGGGGGGGATAGCCATTCCGGAAAAACAGGAAGCAAATATCCCCGGGGATGACGATAAGGATTCAGGGGATGCTAACCTGGCGTTGGGGTTCAGATTGAAATTGGATTTGGGCGAAATAACAGATGCCAGTCTCACCTTTACAGATAAGGCCGTTAAAACACCTTTTAAAACAATTGCGTCTCCCATTTTAATTCAGATAAAAAACCTTGTGGCGGATAAAGCGATTCAAGGTGAATACAGCATCTCTTTGAAAAGTGAAGCAGCTGAAAGTTTTTTTTCTAAAGGAAAATTTTCAACATTTCCCTGGAACCTTGAGGGAGCCATGACCCTTGGAAAATTTAATCTTCACAAATATGCGCCCTATTACGAGGACCGGATCTCTTTTGATATTCAGGAGGGGCTTGCGGATGTGGACTTAAGTTTTTCAATATCCGGGACACCCACACAATTAAGTGCCGTGGTAAATAATAAAGCGTTGCGTCTTTCAAATTTAAAAGTGTGGGACCGCACCAACAAGGAAATCCCCATTGCCATCCCAGAACTGACCATAACCGGTTCCATGTTTGATCTTGAAAAACAGCGTCTTTCCATGGGGACAATCAAAACAAGTCAAGGAAAAATTCTTCTCAAACGTGGGGATGATGCCTCCATTAACCTTGTGAAAAATTTAATGTTACTGCCTAAAAAACCGTTGGCCCAAAAATCCTTGGATCAGGAGTCTTCACTCCCAGCCTCTTTAAAGCCATTGTCCTCCATACCTGGTGACAAGCGTGTAACATCATCGGATTTATCGGCCTCGGTTAATCAAAAGGACCCCTGGGAAATCACTCTGGAATCCTTTCTCATGGATGGCTATTCACTGGCTTTTTCGGATGCATCCACAAAAGAGTTGGTTTCTATTGATCTGTCCGATATCAGTATCCATGCCAATAATCTTAAGACAACAGGCAAGAAAGCAGCCGGTGTTGAAATGGATATGGCATGGAATAGAACGGGAAAAATAAAGGTTACAGGACAGGTCAATCCCTCCTTGCTTTCAGCCGGACTGGACATTTCCTTCACGAAATTGGACATTAAATCCCTGGAACCCTATTTTACAGATAAAATCAAGATTCATATCAATAGTGGTTTGGCCCATGCCATCGGTCACCTGGACTTTAATATAAATAAAAAACAAGATCCGGCTATTATATTTAAGGGAAAGGCGGGGATAACCAATCTAGCTTCGGTGGATAAAGAGACTGCCAATGATTTTTTTAAATGCAATATTTTTTATCTTTCCGGCATGGAGGTCTCGTTATTTCCGATAAACGTGTCGATTGATGAGATCTCTCTCACCGATTTTTACTCCCGGGTGATTCTTTCAGACAAGGGAGAATTAAACCTGAAACAGGTGTTTAGCAATGATTCTGATATGGAAGTTTCCCAGGGCTCTGAATCCGATGCCTCTTTGCAATCCCCTCTGGCCCTTCCAGTCCTTCCTGAGATTTATGTCAAAAATGTGACCCTCCAGGGAGGGGAGGTTCATTTTACAGATTATTTGACCCAGCCCAATTTTACAGCCCATATGAAAGAGATTGGCGGGGGCATCACAGAACTTTCCTCAAAGAATACCGAGCCGGCCAACCTTGTGCTTCAAGGGATACATGGGCAGTCCTCTCCTTTGGATATTGTGGGCCGTATCCGACCCCTGGCTTCGGAAAAATTTTTTGATGTGGATATTTCCTTTAAAGAGATTGAGTTGAGTAAGTTTTCTCCATATACCGCTAGATATATCGGGTACAATATTGAAAAAGGGAAATTGCTGTTGGATTTGAAATATAAAATTACGGGGAATAAACTCGAATCACAAAACCGGTTGCTTTTTGATCAGTTGACCCTTGGTGAAAAGGTTGACAGTAAAGATGCAACCTCTCTTCCCGTGCCCCTGGCCATCTCCCTGTTAAAAAATTCAGAGGGTCAAATTGACTTGGACCTGCCCATGGGGGGAGATTTAGATGATCCAGAATTTGGTTTTGCCGCATCCGCTTTTGAGGTTTTTGGAAATTTGATAACAAAAGTGATCACCGCTCCCTTTAAATTTTTAGGGGGGATGTTTGGTGGTGGAGAAGAGCTTGGGTTTGTCAATTTTGAGTATGGCAGCGATATCATTGCCGATGACCAAATTCAAAAACTGGATCAGCTGGTTGATATCCTGGTAACGAAAAAAGAATTGAAACTTTTCATTGAGGGAACCTATGACAGAAACAGGGACACAGAGGTTCTTCGAAAAAACAGATATGAGATTCTCTTAAAATCAGAAAAGGGTGGCGATTTACTTACAAAAGGAACCGCAACCGCTTTTATACCCGATGCAAAACTCTCCGCGGATGTTAAATTACTGCCGGAAGAAAGAAAGGAAGCGATTCGCAGGGTCTATGAACAGGCAGCGTTTCCCAAACCCAGGGAAGAGGACGGAAAAGAAAAAATCGTCAAAATAGCTGAAATGGAAAAATTGCTCCAGACAAATATCTTGATTTCAGATGTTGATCTAAAGACACTTGCCATGGGTCGGGGTGAAAATGTCCGGGCCTATCTCCTGTCAACGGGAAAACTTAACCCGGCTGGACTCTTTGTCCGGGATTTTAATCCTGAAAAGTTGGGGCAGGAACAAGACGCAAATAGTAAAGTTCTGTTTTCAATCGAGTAATGGGTCCGTTGGCAATGGACAAATATTAAAGGTTTCTTTCCCCGGAATACCTGCTAAACTGTACAATTTTTATGTTCAGAGCGTTTTTATTTTGAGTCATTAATTATTAAAGAGAGTATCATGTTTAAGAGATTAAAATTTATAATTTACACCCGACCGTTTATAGCGTTTATTTATTATTTTATCCGGCTTTACAGCATGACCTTAACGTTTAAAGTTGAAAATGAGAAGCACTGGAAGGATCTTCGGGCTCAGGGAACCACCGTTTTATTGTGTGCATGGCACCAGCAATTTTTTTCAGCGATCTATCATTTTAAAACCTATGCCAAATTCAATCCCGGCCTGATGATCAGTCAGAGTAAAGATGGTGACCTAATCTCAGGGGTAGCCAACAGGACCGGCTGGCATACCCCCCGTGGGTCTTCGTCCCGGGGAGGGAAAAAAGCCATGGATGCCATGATTGAGCATTTAAAAACCAATGGATTTGGAGCCCACATTCTGGACGGTCCCAGAGGGCCCATGGGACGGGTCAAGGCCGGGATCATTAAGATGGCCCTTGAAGCAGATGCAGTGGTGATTCCCCTTTATACATCGGCGGAAAAGGCTTGGTTTTTTAATTCCTGGGATCGGTTTATGTTGCCCAAACCATTTTCCCGGGTTTTGATTACCTTTGGCCCGGAGATCCGGATTGAATCCACAGGGCACAAAGATAATTTTGAAGATCAGCGCCTGTTTATCGAGAACACCATGGAACCTGGGTTGTTTCACTAAATTATGGATAAAATGCAGCCTTTGCCCATAAACACCTAGGTAAAAAGAAAAAAGATAATTGACATTGGATGGAAATTTCGGGAAAAAGAGAGAGATTAAGAAAAGCGCGCATGCATTCAATCTTTTAACGGGAGCCTGGCCCATGGAAGAAAAATCCTTGAAAACGGTCTATTTTCATTTTCGCTTTAAATTTCTTGCGGTTACGTCCATTGCATTTCTGCTCTATGTTATTCTCTCCGGTGCCGGGGAATTTGATCAATTTGCTTCTAGCCTTCAATTCAAACTCATCGGTCCTTATTTTGTCTTCACCGGTATTGCTTATTTGATTTTCAGAAGATTTCCCATAAAATGTCCTCGCTGTTCCACACTGGTCGCCACCAGGAAAGATTGGGAATGTAACTATTGTCACAAACATCAGGGGAAAAATCGTTATCTCATTGATAAATGTGTCCATTGCCGGCAAGTCCAGTCCACGGCAGTGTGTGAAAGCTGTAACCAAGAATTCCTATTGTAAGGGTCTGTTCATTTAACGGGTAGAATTATTTTGACGGTTGTTCCTTCGTGTCGGGAACTTGTAATGTTTAACTCCCCGTTACAGTTTTGAATCACATTCTTGGCAAAGGTGAGACCCAACCCCTTGCCTTTCTTTTGATTCCCAGTGAAATAGGGGGTGAAAACATGGGGCAGATCTTCTTTGGAAATGCCGCAGCCGATGTCACTGACACTAACAATGATATTTGGATCCAGATATTGGCATGAGACAGAAATAATTCCCTTTGAGCTGATGGCCTGGAAAGCATTTTTGAAGATGGCATTAAGTGCTTTTTCCATATGGCGTGGCGGAAGGGATATTGATGGGACCTCTTCAAGGTCCCATTGGATATCAATTTTTTCTGCCGTAGCTTCGTTCCCGATAATTGTATTTTTTTTCAAAAGAAGACCCAGATCTGTTGTTTGGAAGGGCTCTTCATTGATGGACATAAAAAGTTTGATATCAGAAACAGCTGTGGCTATCTGTTGGATTCCCTTTGCGGATTCTTTGATGATTTCAGGGTATTCTTTAAGGAGGGTATCCAAATCTATTTGGCGTTTATAATTATCAATTTTTTGAATTGTTTCAGAGACTTGTTCCTTTTTTGGGGTTTCTCCCTTTTGTGAACGGATAATTTTTTCAAGGAGGTCGTATTTTTCAAGCAGCCGGGTCATAGCTTGCCCATAGTGGTCCATTTTCCTTAGGTTTGTGTCAATCATCGTATTGGATGTATGAAATGTTTCAAGGGAATGGCTGGAGATATCCGACGTAATGGCCTTTTTCTTAGTCTCTCGGAGCTTTTCTTTTGTTTCCTCCAAGCTAAGAATGGCGGCTTTCAAGCGGCTGGATTTGTTTTCGATCATTTTTTCAAGACTTCGATTGTATTTGGTCAGATTGGATTCTGCCACAATCCTTCTGGCAATTTCCTCATTGAGGCGAATGTTTTTTGTTTGAATTTCGTTATTTTTCTTCTCAATCTCTTCCAGATGTATATAGGATCTTAGGGCTGTTGTGATGGTGGTAAACAGCTTCTGGTTTGTCAGTTCTGTTTTTTCTTTATAATCATTGATATCATAGGTGAGGATAATATTTTTTTCCGGTGCTTTCCCCGGCTGTCCGGTTCTCAATATGATTCGAAGTTTTTTGTTGTTCTCATCTTCCCGGATGAATCTTGCCACTTCCAGGCCAGCGTCATTGGTTTCCATAACAACATCCAGCAGGCAGCAGGCAATATCCGGATTTTCTCTGATGACGGTCTTGGCTTCCTTTGCGGAAAAAGCGGATAGAAATTTAAGGCCCGCCCCCATAAAGACATAATCAGACAATACCAGTTTTGTCATCACATGAATTTCATTTTCATCATCTACAATCAATAATTTAAAGTAATTATCACACTCTTTAGGTGGGATTGATTCTTTTGCAAAAAGAAGAGGTTCATTGACCAACGGCTTTTTTTTGGATTTTTCCATAGTCTCTCCAAGGTACAAGGTACAAGGTACAAGGGACGATAATTTTTAAGGGATGTTATAAGCGATTCTATTTTATTTAGGGGAACTTGTCAATCCGCTAATTGAAAAGGCGAATCCGGATTTGCTGACGATAGGGCGTCTGGAATGCAGGGGGGATATCAGGCGATTCCTGTAAAATCGTAGTGCAGTTTTTGCTGTAGTTTTTCGGTCATCTTAAAAATTTCCCTGAGCATCTGCTGATCCAGATAGGAAAGATTTGTAGGATTGATATAATTGTCCGGCTTTTTTTCCTCATCCATGATGGTGGTGATTTGTCGTCGAAATCTTAAATCCATTAGATAATTATAGGATTGAACAATATTATTGTATTCTTTATTGGTCAGGGCATGTTTGGTGTATAATCTGAAAAGTCGGGTCAGGGTATTGGTTTGAGAAATTTGATTCTTCAGGGCATAGACCCTTGCGAAATCAATGAGGGGAAGCATGGCCTGCTTGATATCAAAGGCATCCTTATTCTCCCCTTCGGAATCCACCAAAAATTTACCAAACCGGCCCAAGGGGGGTTTGAAATATAGGGCATTTTCCGAAAGGTGTCGAAGAAATCCTGACCACCCCTGTATGGATTTCAAAAGATGCGTCTTAAGGCAGTTGGAAAGTGACATCTCTCCCCAGGTCCCACGGAAATCAAAAAATATGCTGGAGTACATCAGATCCTCTGGGTTTCCGGTTCGAATCCAGCGGGTGAAATTTTCTTTCCAGGTGGACAGAGGCTGACACCATTTGGGATTCTGGGCCATGTTATTCCCTTCGCAGAATTGATATCCCGCCATGTCCAGGCGGGAACAAACCAGTTGAGACAGATGGTCAAAATAGGTTTTGGCCTCTTTTGTGGCTTTCAGATTATCATGGTCTTCAAATATAATGGCATTGTCCTGATCGGAAATCAGGGTCTGTTCTTCCCTCCCTTCAGACCCCATGGTCAAAAAGACAAATTTGCAAGGGGGGGGGCCAGCTATTGCCAGGGAAAATGCCATGATCCGTTCAATGATGGCATCTGAAAATGTGGTGATCAGCCGGGTGATATACTCCGCATTGGCGCCGTTGCGAATCGGATCCAGCAGCATTCTTTCAAGTTTTGAATGGATATTTTCAAGATCCGTCATTTTTGTGGCCGCTTTTATGGATTTGATCAACAGGAAAGTGGATCGGGTCTGGGCTGAGATTAAGTCTTTTTCCGTTAGAATACCGGATATTTCACCGGATTTTCCATATACGGCCAGATGGCGTTTATCCTTTTGGATCATGGTTAAAAAGGCTTCAAATACCTGACAATCAGAGGAAATTGAAATCAGGGGGGCGGACATGATATCCGATACCGGTGTTAACGGGGAAATTTTCACGGCCAACCCCTTTTCCCGCAGATCTGCATCGGTGACAATACCGATGATTTGCTGGGTAGCGGATTTGATTAAAATGGCGCTGGAATTGTGTTTGCTCATACGTAGAGCAGCGTCTTGGATTGGGGTGTCACTTGGGCATGTGGCAATATTGGGCCTGAAAATAGCAGAAATAGGCTGGTTGAAAAAAGGCAGATTCAAGGAGTTGTCCAGAACCTGTCTGGCAACTATATTGGCAAAGGTTCTGTTGAGCATACATTTGCCAAATTCATTGGTAAAGTATTCTGTGAATTTTTTGTTCTTTTTACAGAGGTCTGAAAAAATAATGGCATCAATGGTTAAAAAAACGGTTTCTTCCAAGGTTGTCAGGGTGTGAATAGCCATGGAATCGTTAAATAAAATGGAAAGGCCACCAAAGGTGTCCCCGGGCAAAAGTTTCCCTTTTAATTGTTTGGTATTGTCTGATTCAAAATAAAAGACCGCGGATCCCTTTGAAAGAACCAATACCTTTTCAACCCGTGAAATTTCCTGGACAAAGAGAATGGCACCTTTGGCATGTTTTTCATAGGAAAAGGCGTTGTAAAGCACTTGTTCCTCTGTTTTGGATAAAAAGGCAAAAACAGGTGCTTTTTTCTTTGATTCCAAAGACACGGTATCAGCTCCTTAGTTTTGCAGGTTTAAACCGCTCTGTTGTTAGCTCATAAATAAAAATTTGATCAAATCCAAAGAGCCTAGCAATCAGAAACCCGGGAAAAATCGATTTTCGGGTGTTAAAATATATAGCCTCTTTGTTGTATTTAGTGCCGTTATAAAAGATGGTGATTTCAAGGTCAGTAAATTTTTTTTCAAGATCTATGAATGCCGGTGATGACCCAAGAGATTTGTCTTTTTTGATCTTGTTGATCAGGCCGATGATTTCTCGGCTCAATTGGATCTGGGATTGTTCAAAGGTCAAAACCAATTCTTTTTCCATGGGCTGTTTTGTGGAAGTGATCTGGGCCAATATGGCCTTATGCTTCAGGGCGGTTTGCTCGATTTGCTTTAAATCGGCTTGATTTGGGCCGGTGGGGTTAAACTCATCTGTTTTACGAGCCATGGAAATCAGGTCTGGGATAAGGCCCAATTGCTTTTGACATTCGACGGTGACCAATATTTTGGTATCCCTGGCCCTGTTTTGGGCCCGGTATAGACTGCTGTATCCCCCGAAAATAACACTAAAAAGGATAATGCCGAAAAATATAGTGCTGAATATAACAAGTGAAAGCAATGGTTTCTTCATGGTGAGATTCTCCCGTTCAAAAAGATTATAGTCTGCAACCTACCAATTACCAATTTCAATTGAGCAACTTTTTTTCTAAGGGTCATTTTTCTAAGGGTTATTGTACCATGGCACAATGGGGTCATGCTTTCAATATTTTAATCTGGCATAATAGGTTTTTTGGGATGCCTTCAGGGCATCTTCCAGGGTTAATATGCCGTTGCTGTTTAAAATGGGGATCAGTTTTTTAAATATTTCAGCCGTGGTGATGGCATCCCCCAATGCGGTATGTCTTCCGATGATGTTAACGCCTAAGCGCTTTGCGATGTTTTCAATGTCATGCTGTTCATGGACGGGGTGCAGCACGGCAGAAAGTAATAGGGTGTCCAGGGTGGGGTTTTTAAATTGGATTCCCGTTTTTTTTTCTTTTAATTTTAGCATCTTCATGTCAAAGGCGATGTTATGCCCCAAAAGAACCGAAGCTGACGTAAATTGTTTGAATCTGGGCAGTACGCGTTCAATGCTCTCCTTTTCCATGATCATTTCATAATTAATACCGTGAATCCGATAGGATTCAATCGGAATATCCCGTTTGGGGTTCACCAGCTCCTCAAAAACGTCCTGGTACATAATTCGGTTGTTCACAATTCTGACCGCACCAATGGAAACGATTTCATCCCCTCCATCTGGGTTTAGCCCTGTTGTTTCTGTATCAAACACCGTATAGGTGATTTCTTTGAGGCTGGTCTCCAGAAGACTTTTTGCTTGGGTTTTAAGGCTGAATAAATCGAAATCATAGAATTCGGGTCTGCTGCCTGCCATGACAGGTGATCGGTGTTTTGCGGGGATTAAGGATTTTTTTCCTGCTTTCGTATGGATACTAACGCCGGAACAACAAATCTTATCCGGGGAAAAAAAATGAATCTGGGCATTGTTGAATTGAAGAACATATGAAAATCCGGGAAGGGCATTAATTCTCTGGTGCAGGAGATTTTCCATATCAATCAGCTGACAGACGGTTTCATCCCAGGAAATTTCAAAACTGATGAGAGTTTGGGAATGTGAAATCTTCAGGTTGAATTCTGTTAGTGAACAAAGCTGCGATAAATTTTTAAATAAAAAGACAAAGGCCCGGGTCAGGGAATAGGCGTCTGCAAGAATTCGTGTATCCCAATGGTCATTGAATATATTGATTCTTATGTCGCATTCATGGGCGGTCTTTTTCTGGAGAGTTCGTAAAAAGTTTTTCAGATTAAGGGTTGTCAGGGGAAGCCTGGAAAGTGTTAGATCACGGATCACGTTAGCTGCCTGATGGTATTTTTTTACCAGGTTTTTTTGTTCCAGGTTTTCAAAAGTTGTGGCAAGGATTTGATTTTCAAGAATTGTCTGGAACTCTGACAATTGGGTGTCAATGGTTTCATATTTTTTGATATCCGGGGAAATATCCTGAATCGCCAGGATAAAACCTGTCATTTCCCTGTCTTGGTCCAAAATAGGAATGGCTTCAACACTGATCAGATTTCCGGCATAAATGGGGGTGATAAAAAAAGATCCTACGCTTTTTTTCTGGTTGTTCAGTCGTTCGGAAATTTCATCAACGGCATGGGCAACCAGCTGTTTGTCAAGGAGGTTAAAAATAGATCTACCTAACCCGATAAAATGCTCTGTTCCATGGGAGGATTTCTGGGAGGAGAATATTTTTTTTGCAAGGGAATTATACAGCAGAATCCGCCCGCTTTTGTTGCAGATAATCACAGCCTGGGGAAGTTCAGCCATGATGGCCGCCAAAAGGTTTCTTTCCTTTTCCGTCTCTTTCCTGGCGGCCAGAATTTGTTCGGTGATGGTTTTATTTAAGTTTTCAAACATGTCGGCAAAATCATTGATGATCCGGCAAAGGGTGACAATATCTTTGCTGCCCTTGATTTTTATACGGTGGGAGGGGTTGGAGGAATAGATAACCCCGGCTTCTGCCGACATCCGTTTCAACGGCCGGATATAGGTATGATAGGTAATGTCAAATACGATCCAAAGGGAGCCAACAACCAGAAATCCAAGCATTAAAAGGGGGAATACATTTTCTCGACCCAGCACACGCAGCAACTGTTCCTGATCCGGTGTCAGTTGAAACCAGATAAAGATCAAAATACCGCCAGCCATTAAAATGATGCTGGCGGTACTTGCGAACACGAACTTCCAGAATCTATTGGTTTGGGTCATGGGCAAAATTAAAGAAGAATTCTGAACCAAAAAATCAAGATTCAGAATTCTTCTATTTTAAGGGTTAATTAAAGGTTAGTTGTTTTGAGGATGATTATCCCCACCATCCCCAGCCAAAACTGGCAACAAAAAGAATGCAAAATGCAATGGTTACGATGAGATATTTATCTTCTAGGGCCATTATTTATCCTCCATAAAAGGGTTTTGTTTATGCATCTGCTTCCTTGGTTACATCCATGAGCTCAACATCGGCACGTCTGATCTGTTCTTCAGAGGTGGTGGACATTTCAGCTTTAAAGCATAGGGCCCACATCATCACGATACCCACGATCCACCAGACAATTTGCCATGCCCAGATGGCGGGAAATCCGCAGAAGGTGAAGGCTGAATTGCCAAGGAGAATTCCAGGTCCGAGAGCAAAGAAATACCAGATGGGAACAATGATTTTCATCCGGGAACGCCAGATCTTGCCACTCTCAGAAGGTCCATCAATGCTGTTAAGCCAGTCTCTGACCTCTTTTTGTCGGTCAATGGTTTCCTGGGAGTCTTTGATGCCCAACCCCCGGCAGCCATAGGCCACAACAAACCCTGCAAAAAGGCCCCAGAAGGCGGTATGCATGGAAAGAGGATATTTCCAGACAAAATAGGTGAGCATATTAACAACAATACCGGCCAATAGACCAAGGGCAGCACCGGTGCTGGGAAATTTGAATCCCCAGTGAACACCCACGAGCATCAGGTACATAATGGTGCCAAAGGTGGTGGCAAATCCGCCGATCATAACGATGGCATCCGATGAGGTCAGGCTGACGATAACCGCTGCAACTGTCAGCAATGTCGACATAACTCTATTGGTCCAGATTTGTTCTGAATGGGATCCTTGCTGTTTTCTAACATATCTCCACCAAACATCTCTCTGGATGATGGTGCCGCCGGTTCCGATATAGGGAGCCGAAGTCGAGTGAATGGCGGCAATGGCACCAAGGAAAACTAGACCCAAAACAGGCCCTGGCAAGAATTTTGTCATCAGTTTGGGAACCACATCGCCGTTGTTGGCAATGATCAGGTCACCGGACATTTCGAGTATCTTGGCACCCATTCCCTGGAAGGCGGAAAAGAAGAACAAGCAGATACCCACAATAAATGTGGACATAAATACCTGCTGCCAGGCCAAGGGTTTGGGAGATTTAATACCAAAGTTCCACAAAATAAAGGCAGGAGAGGACTGAATCCCCATGAGGGCAAACATATAGGTGAGAATCATCACCGCCGTCCATCCGCCGCCGATGCCAAAGTGGATGAGCCCAGGTACCTGGCTCAATTTGGGATCAAGGGTTTTTAAGGAGGCTGACATGCCGGACCATCCGCCAATGATGGGGGATTTGATAACATAAAAGCCCAATAATATAATCCCGCCGACCAGAAGACAGAACTGGAGAACACCCACCCAGGTACTGGCTTTCAAACCGCCGGTGACCACATAGAACCATACAATAAAGGCCATGAAAATAAGGCCGATGGTCGGGGGTACGCCAGCCACCCAGTAAAAAAGTTTTGATGCGGCAATCAGCTGGATGCCGGAATAAAATATGGAGTATAACAGGGCAGCCAGAACAGTTAGCCAGCGAACCAGCTCATTGTTGTAGTAATAGGCAAACATATCACCCGGGGTTATAAACCCATAGCGTTTACCCATGAGCCAGTTTCTTTTGGCAAAAAAGGCGCCTGTAATGGGAATGGTCAATACATAGAAGGAGGCAAAGGCATAGACCAAACCAACCTTCCAGATCAAACCCGGATGCCCGACAAATGTCCAGCCGGAAAAAGAGGCAGCCGTTGCGGCCATTAAAAATGCGATAAAGGGAATGGAACGTCCTGCAATCCCGTAGCCTGATGCGGTTTTTTCAGAAAAGAAACCTTTTAACCCCCACCAGAAACAATAAATTATGTATATTATCAACAATCCCCAAACCCACATTACTTTTGAATCCATAAAATTTTCCTCCTAAATCATCTTTTATTGAGTTGATCGGATTTTCCTGTAATTATCATCGTAACAGGGACATCAGGGCATACCACACCACCTCCTTTGAATTGATATAGTTTTATATGAACAACTTCATGCTTTTTTCCCGTATCCGATCTCACCCAAGGATGCTTCTATTTCATCCAGGATGGCATAGTCATCAATTGTTGCCGGTACTTTGTATTCTTTTTGATCTGCAATGGACCGCATGGTTCCCCGTAAAATTTTTCCGGATCTTGTTTTGGGAAGCCGTTTAACCACGGTGGCGGTTTTAAAGGCAGCAACCGGTCCTATCAGGTCCCGGACTCGTTGAATCACCTCCTTGACCACATCTGCGTCATCTCTGTCAACTCCTGCGTTGAGAACCAGCATCCCCAGGGGAACCTGCCCTTTCAGTTCATCTTCCACCCCCATGACGGCACATTCCGCCACATCCGGGTGCCCTGCGATGGCCTCTTCCATGGCACCGGTGGACAGTCTGTGACCGGCCACATTAATGATGTCATCGGTTCTTGCCATGACAAAAATATAGCCGTCTTCATCAATATATCCGGCATCAGAAGTTTCATAATAACCCGGGAAGGTTGACAGATAGGCAGACTTATACCGCTCATCATTCTTCCACAGGGTAGGCAGGGTGCCAGGTGGTAGAGGAAGTTTTGCCACAATGGCGCCTATATCTCCCTTTGCAACCGGGCTGCCTTCCCCATCTAAAACCGCCATATCCCATCCGGGTGCGGCTTTGGTGGGGGAGCCAGGTTTAACTTCAAACTCATGGAGCCCAACGCAGTTGGCGGCAATGGCCCATCCGGTTTCCGTCTGCCACCAATGATCGATTACGGGAATTTTGAGACTGTCTTCTGCCCAGGACAGGGTATCAGGGTCGGTTCTTTCCCCTGCCAGGAACAGATATTTGAATTCGGAAAGGTCAAAATTACCCATGAGTTTGGCCTTTGGATCTTCCCGTTTAATGGCTCTGAAGGCCGTGGGAGCCGTAAACATGGTTTTTACCTTGTGTTCTGAAATGATTCTCCAGAACACCGATGCATCCGGTGTGCCCACGGGTTTGCCTTCAAAGATAATGGTGGTGCACCCTTTTAACAGAGGCGCGTAGACAATATAGGAATGACCAACCACCCAGCCGATGTCGGAAGCTGCCCAATAGACATCTCCCTGGTTCACCCCGTAGATTGCGCTCATGCTCCATTTTAATGCCACCATATGGCCGCCGTTATCCCGGACAATCCCCTTTGGTTCTCCGGTTGTGCCGGAAGTATAGAGGATATACAAAGGATCGGTTGCGGCAACCGGTACACAATCATGGGGACTTGCCTGGTACATGACATCTGTCCAGTCAAAATCCCGGCCATCTATCATGGTGGCCGGGGCCTGGGGCCGCTGGAGAATGATACAGCTTTCCGGTTTTTCCAAAGAAATATCAATGGCTTCGTCGAGCATGGGTTTATATTCAATCACCCGTTTCACCTCGATACCGCAGGAGGCCGACACAATGACTTTTGGTTTGGCATCGTTGATTCTGGTGGCCAGTTCATTGGGTGCAAATCCGCCAAAAACCACCGAATGGACTGCACCGATTCTGGCACATGCCAGCATGGCAAATGCAGCCTCCGGTATCATGGGCATGTAGATCAGCACCCGGTCGCCTTTCACCACCCCTTTTGCTGCGAGAGCCCCTGCAAACAAAGAAACCTGGGTCTTGAGGTCGTTATAGGTGTATTTTATAATGGTGTCTGTGACCGGACTGTCATAGATAATGGCCGTTTGTTCCCCAATCCCGTTTTCCACATGAAGATCAACCGCATTATAGCAGGTATTGGTCGTGGCTCCGGTGAACCAGCGGTAAAATGGTTTGTTGGAATCATCCAGAACCTTGTCCCATTTTTTATACCAGAAACAGTCTTCTGCAATGGGCCCCCAGAACCCTTCCGGGTCCTGGAGGGATTGTTCATAGGCTTTGTCATACAAATTGGACATGAATTTCTCCTAAAATTAGCGCAGCATCAATTATTTGTCTTGAACCATAATTCGGATTTCTTCCACAATTTCCGGATTGGCCAGGGTCATGACATTGCCGACATCGCTTTTGTTGGAGATAGCACCCAACACGCGTCTCATGATCTTGCCCGAGCGTGTTTTAGGCATATCCGGTACCAGCCATACTTTTCTGGGTTTGGCAATTTTTCCGATTTGCTCGCAAATGGCATCGGAAATTTTTTGTGCCAATGCTTCAGTGGGTTCAACCCCAGTTTTAAGGGCAATATAAAGATCCGGTTCCTTGCCCTTGATTTCATGGGCAACTGGCACAACAGCCGCTTCAGCCACTTCATCCACTACCAGAGAAGCAGACTCAATCTCTTTGGTGCCAAGTCTGTGACCGGACACATTGATGACATCATCAATCCTGCCCAGTATCCTGAAGTAGCCGTCTTCAGCCATGGTGGCTGCATCGCCGGCAAGGTAAGGCCAGTCTCTCCAGTCCTTGCTTTTGGGATCCCTGCAGATATCTGCAAAATAGGTGTCCACAAATCTTTGACGATCGCCCCATATGGTCTGGAACATACCGGGCCAGGGGTTCTGGATACAGATATTTCCGGCAATTCCTATTTCAGTGATCTCTTTACCATCGGCATCCAGGATAAAGGGATGGATACCGGGAACACCCGGGCCTGCACTGCCCGGTTTCATGGGTTGGATACCGGGTACGGTACTACAGAGAAATCCGCCGGTTTCCGTCTGCCAATAGGTGTCAACAATGGCTGCTTTCCCTTTGCCCACAGCGGATTCATACCATTTCCAAACGGCTGGTTCGATGGGTTCTCCCACCGTGGTCATATGTTTGAAATTATAATTGTATTTGGCCGGTTCTTCCGGTCCCAGTTTTCTTAGGGCCCGGATGGCGGTGGGGGCGGTGTGGAAAATATTGATGTCCAGTTCCTGGGCAATTCTCCAGGATCTTCCTGCATCGGGATAGGTGGGGACTCCCTCGTAAATAACCGAAGAGGCACACAGGGCAAGGGGGCCGTATACGATGAAGGAATGACCGGTGATCCAGCCAATATCCGCCATACACCAATAGACATCTTCAGGTTGAATATCCTGGATATATTTGGACATGGCAGTCACATAGGCAAGATACCCGCCGGTGCCGTGCTGGCAGCCCTTTGGTTTGCCTGTGGTGCCGCTGGTATACATTAAAAACAAGGGGTCTTCGGACAGCATTTGTTCGGGTTCAATCCGGGCACCATAATGATTTTTTAATTCTTCGTTGACAAAGATATCCCGGCCGTCAACCATGGGGGTGTCTGCTGAATATTTGCCGGGGTATCGCTGCCATACAAGGACCTTATCAACAACCTGGCCCTGTTCGGCGGATATTCTTGCCGCATCATCGGCATGTTGTTTGTGATTGCGAAGCTTGCCAGACCGGTAATAGGCATCCATGGTAATCAAGACCCGTGAGTTGGAATCCACTATTCTGTCGGCACAGGCAGAGGCGGAGAATCCGCCGAATACCACTGAATGGATGACGCCAAGCCGTGCACAGGCAAGCATGGTGATGGGAAGTTCCGCTGACATGGGCATGTGGATGGTGACCCTGTCTCCCCGTTTGAGTCCTGCAAAATTTTTAAGCAGAGAGGCAAACTCATTAACCCTGACATAGAGTTCCTGGTAGGTGATATGGTCGACTCTCTCTTCTTCCAGTTCAGGGACAAAGTGGATGGCGGTTTTGTTTTTGTTATCTTTCAGATGGCGGTCGATGCAATTGTAACTGGCGTTGAGCTTACCGCCCTTAAACCATTTGTAGCAGGGAGCATCGCTAGAATCTAAAACCTCGTCCCAGGATTTGTACCAGGTAAGCAGATCTGCAAATTCTGTATAATAATCCGGGAAGTTGTCCAGACTGAACCGATCATAAATATCCGGATCTGTGAGGTTTGCCTGGCCAGTAAATTTTGATGAAGGATAATAGTAGTCTTCTTCTTTCCAGTGGACTGCGATCTGGGCTTCTGTGGTCTCGACAACTTCTTTTTTGCTCATCGGGCATCTCCTTTGGATTTATCTTGTTAACCAGTTTAAATTATTAATTAAATTAAAAAATAATTAAGAACTGTACCACCTCCTTTTTTTATAAAAAAATGATTCTAATCCCATTACAGTTTATTTTTTATATATATACAGCTTTAAAAAATGCTTTGTTGTTTAGTCAGCGTCGTTTTTAAAACCAGGACAGGTGTAAGCAACGTACCAAGAGAGAAGAGAAATCGTAGTCATTTAGTGAATACAATTTATATTGTACTTAAACCAATATTTCGATCTTAAATTTAAGTCAATAGAAATATTTAGTTTCCTCTTTATTTATTTGGGGCCATCTGTTTAGTAAAATTAAAAATCTTGTAACCCCGGCAGGGTATGAAATGCGGGAACCCATTAAAAATATAGGCGATATGTTTATTAAACATTGTTTGGTATTTTCAAACCTGGGATTGGCCTTGTTGCACTTTATGAAATTGTGAATTTTGGATAAAAATTGTTTTTTATCCAATGGGAAAGAGATCTTTATGAATCTCTTTAAATTCGTCAGTGGGGAATCATAAATAATTATTGCAAGGCCAAAGGATAAATAGGTATACTTAAATATAAAAAAATTATGATCAATAAATAAAAGGAAATTCATATGACCAACATTAAAATAAGTCCCATTGACACTTATTGGAATTTGAAATTAGAGGCTGTTAAGGAAAATCTTGAAAATAATAATTTCGAGGTACATATAGCCCAGACTGCTGAAGGTGCCAAAGAGATTGCATTGAACAAAATTATTCCCGGTTTGGATGTGAAAAGTGTTTCCTGGGGCGGTTCCATGTCCTTTATCAGTACCGGCCTTTTCCATGCCCTGAATGCCAATAAGGATCTGGAGGTTATCAACACCTTTGACAAAAGTTTGTCCATGGATCAGATGCTGGAACGTCGCCGCCAATCACTTCTGGTGGATCTGTTTGTCACAGGGACCAATGCCATTACCGAAGCCGGCCACCTGGTCAACCTGGACATGATCGGGAACCGGGTCGCCGCTATCATCTGGGGGCCTAAAAATGTTTTGTTGATTGTCGGGAGAAATAAAATCTGCGGTGATCTAGAAGATGCCATGTTCCGGATAAAAAATTATGTAGCCCCTGTCAATACGATGAACCTTTCTAAAAAAACCCCTTGTGCAAAAACAGGTGTTTGCCATGATTGTGCAAGTCCGGATAGAATCTGTAATTATTGGACCATTACGGAAAAATGTTTTTTAAAGGGACGGATAAAGATTATTCTTGTGAATGAAGATTTGGGATTTTAAATTATGCAAACAATCGTTGTTTTCCAGCAAAATGGGTCCGGTAAGAGTAAAATTGAAGGGATCAATCGGTTCGGAGATAAAAATTTTATTGTTAATATCATCAATATTGATGCCGATCTTCCGATGCTGATAGACGATTCTTCGGTCTATCTGCCCGACACCATTGAGGCGGATCTGGTGTTGGATTATTTGAAACATCAGGATCTCTCCGATGACTTAAGCCTGTTGTGTGAAAAACTGAACATTCCCATGATAGCTTCCGGAAAAAAAATTACCACTGGCAAGGCCATCTGTCCCAGGACATGTTGTACTCTCAAAGCCCAGGAAGGGCTGGAAGATTATGGCAAATTATTTGGGGCCCCTAAAATTGACCTTGTGGTTGAGGCGGACAAAATTTTAGAAATCAAGGTGATTAAGGGGGCACCCTGCGGCGCCACATGGCTGGCGGCCCAGAAAATAAAAAATATGCCAGTGGAAAAAGCATTGACCCGGTTTGGTCTGGAAGTTCAGTTCTTTTGTACGGCAAACCCGGCTGCCTGGGATCCGATTACAAGCAAAAGTCCGGTTCATATTGCTGCAGATATACACACGGCTGAACTTAAGGCATGTTTGAAAAAACAAATAAACTTGAAAAAACAAAGATCATAGAGGAACAAATAAAATAGGGTGATCTAATATCGGATTTCAAAGTTGTCACAACCGGGAAGCCATGCGGTTGACTCTGGTATTACAAGGTTCACTTTGGATGCGGGCGGACCGTTATGGCACCAGGCCACCATTTTTTGAACATCATCTGGATCACCCTGAAAAAATGTTTCCACAGATCCGTCCGCAAGATTTTTGACATATCCGGTGAGTTGGAGAGTTCTTGCTTTTTTCTGTGTTTCGGCCCTGAAAAAAACACCCTGGACCCGGCCTTTTATGGTTAATTTTATGCTAGCGTTCATCCCTTTTCTCCTAATGTTTTTCTCCGGTATCTTTTCTCTCGGCGTTTTTTTGGGGGGAGGGGGTTAGCGAGGCTTTTATGACCATGTCCGATCCGAATTTTTCCATGATGGAATCAACGGCCATGTCGACGGATTCCCATCGTTTTTTTGTTTTTTCCTTAGGGGCACAGAGCAATTCC
The DNA here is from genome assembly GCA_022712835.1 of Desulfobacteraceae bacterium. The sequence goes on along the minus strand of JAFLJU010000062.1, from coordinate 16,839 downwards.
ATCTGAATGGGTGCATTTTTATCCTTAAAAATAGAAACCCCCACCCCCAACAGCCGTATCTTTTGTTTTAATACCACTTGCTTATACAGGTAAAGGGCTTCGTTGAAAATCACCGTTGAAGAACAACTCCAAGACTCAATTTTCCGGCTTCTGGTAATCTGGGTGAAGTCTGAAAATTTTAATTTAATGGACACATTGCGGCAGACCATTTGTTTTTTCCGTAGATCCCGGCCCACTCTCTGGGAAAGGGCCAATAATATTTGTTTGGCCATTGTAAGATCTGAAATATCATGGGTGAGAGTGGTTTCGCTGGAGATTGATTTTCGGATATAATTGCATTCCACCCGGGATGGGTCTTTCCCCTGGGACAGTTCATATAGTCGATTGCCCATCTTGCCGAAATTTTGAGTGAGCAGTCCTATGTCATATTTTTGAATATCTGCAAGTGTATGAATTTGTAAAATGGCCATACGCTTCATGGCCTGTTTGCCCACCCCCGGAACCTTGGCTATGGGCAAGCGTTTAATAAAGTGAGCTATTTCATCTTTATCTATGAGGGTAATGCCGTTGGGTTTATCCATGTCCGAGGCGATCTTTGCTATGAATTTGACCGGGGCAATACCTATGGAACTTGTCAGGCCAATCTTTTTGAAAATGGCCGTCTTGATTGTACGGGCCATGGTTATGGGAGGCCCGAATAATTTTTCACACCCGATGATATCCACATAGGCTTCATCAATGGATACCTGTTCCACCACCGGGGAAAAACCTGCGATAATTCCCATTATTTTTTTGGATTCTGCCGCATACTTGCGCCGGTTTCCCGGAACGATGATCAGGTGTTTACAGAGTTGATTGGCCTGGAAAACCGGCATGGCTGAATGAATCCCAAATTGTCTGGCTTCGTAACTTGCAGTGGACACGACGCTGCGGTTTGAATTGCCCGCCACAATAATTGGTTTATCTCGAAGAAATGGGTTATCCCTTTGTTCAATGGCAGCAAAAAAAGCGTCCATGTCAATGTGAAGGATCATTCTCTTTTATTTTTAGCCTGGGGTATGAGATCCATTTTCTGCATTTCAAATACAAATTTATGAATCATTTCATATTCTTCAATGGTGCAATTTTCAAAAATACAATGACAGATTCCCTTGTTATTGATGTTCAAAATTCTTAACTGGGCTGTAAATTTGAGGTTTCCCACAGAATTTGGAAGATTGAGAAGAAAAGTGATCTGATCAACATCATATTGTATAAAGCCTTCATTTTTAAAGGCCATGCCCCCGGCACTGAGATCCAGCACTTTTACGGCCTTTTGTTTGAAGTCCATGGGAAGATGTCTGTTCTCCTTAAAAACATAGCGAAAAGCCTCCCGCTGGTCTTCTGTCCCCATGGAGTCTTGGATATCAATTGTTTGTTTCGTTTTTTTCCAGAACAAATTCAACTCTCCTGTTCTTTTCTCTGTTTTTATCAGTGGTATTGGGAACCCGTGGCATGATATCTCCGTACCCTGTAGCGGTAAGGCGCTGGGGGCGCATCCCCATGGAGATCAGGTATCTTAAAACCGTTGTGGCCCGTATGGCAGACAATTCCCAGTTGGATGGAAAGACCGGGGTCGAAATGGGAATATTGTCTGTATGTCCTTTAATATTAACGGTGTATTCGGGAAACTTATCAAAAATTTGAATCATTTGATTGAAAACAGGCAATGCCCGGGGATTTAATTTGGCTGAGCCTGAGCTGAACAATGTTTCTCCGGATACCGTGATGATAATTTTACCGTTTCGGAACTGGGTGGTAATATTTTGATTCTGGTCTGTTTTACGGACAAGATTGTTGACCATTTTAAACAGAGTGCGTTCCCGTGATCTAAGGCCAGTGATATCTTCAAGGCTGATTTTACGGTCCGTATCCTCGGACATATCCAACAAAATCCCATTGGGCTTTTGATTCTGTTCGAGCTGTCCTATAATGGTTTCTACCTTTGTCTTGTATTTCTCTTTTTCAAAAGAAGCAAGAGAGTATAACAGAACGAAAAAGACCAGCAAAATCGTCATTAAATCCGCATAGGTAACCAGCCAGGTGGCTTCATCGTCATAGGTGATAAAATTGTTATTATAGGTGTTTTCTTTCATTGGTTTATGGTTTTATATCCATCTCGCTCATGGGTTTGCGCCGTCTGGAAGAAATGAAACTGGACAATTTTTCATAGATAACCACCGGGTTGTTGTTGTTAATGATGGAGATGGCGCCTTCCCGGATAATTTCAAGATGGATAATCTCAAGGACGGTCCGGGATCGAAGTTTGCCTGCGATGGGAAGAAAAAACAGGGTGGACAACAAAGATCCATAAAAGGTGGTCAGTAATGCCGTGGCCATGGCAGGACCAATATTTGAAGGATCCTGGAGTCGGCTGAGCATCTGGACAAGGCCGATTAATGTGCCGAGCATTCCAAATGCCGGTGCATAGATCCCCATTTTCCGGAACACATCCTGTACAATAAAATGACGCATTTGAAGGGATTGAATCTCTGTGGTAAGGGCTGCCCGGATAACCTCTTCCGAGGACCCGTCGGACAATAAACCGCAGGCTTTTTTTAAAAACAGGGACCGGGTTTTAACTTTGGCAAGATTTAAAAGGCCCTGGCGACGGCTGATGTGACTGAGGCGTATCATGGTGGCAACCGCATCATTGGGGTCTTCTTTGTCTTTGGAGAAAACAAAGTAAGCTGCATTGAACGCCGCATACACATCCCTGAACTGGAAGGTGATCAAGGTGGTTGCCAGGGTACCCCCGAATACAATCATGAGTCCTGGCACACTAATGAAATTGTATATGTCTCCCCCGAGGAAGATGGCAGAAATGATCAATGAAAAGCCGGAAATTATACCGATGAAAGACGCTATGTCCATATTGATTTATCTATCCTAAGAAACTTTTAAAATTCCATCGCCAAAATCCCCGGGATGGTCTGTATCCAATATTCTTTTATGAACTGGCTATGTTATTCTATTCTGTTGATGGGGTCAAGATTTTATGAATTTGTCCCCCATAAATTGAGAATCGCCTGGTTGCTTGCGGGGCTTTATATGAAACGCTGTCCAAGGTGTTGCAATTATAAGAGTTTCATTTTTCGTTGTGACCAGGAGCAAATGCCATGCTCCGGCCATGCCGGTTATTCAAAATGCACCCGGATGGCACTGATAATATCCTGGATATCGAAAAAGGCATCCACGACCTCGGGATCAAAATGGTGACCGGATTTTTTTTTGATGATGGATAAAATTTTTTCTTCGGGCCAGGATTCTTTATAGGCGCGTTTTGATGCCAATGCATCGTAAACATCCGCCAATGCTGTGATTCTTGCGGCAAGGGGAATCTGTTTGCCTTTCCAGGGCTCTCCCATCTTGGGGGTATCGGTGTTCAGGTTGGTTATCCTTCCCGGGTAGCCGGTCCCATCCCAGCGTTCATGGTGGAAAAGGGTGATTTCCTTGCTCATGTGGTCCAGTTCCGATGTGGTATGCTCAAAGAGTCTTGCCCCATGAACTGGATGCCATTTCATGGTGTCAAATTCATTTTGTGTGAGTTTGGTGGGTTTTTTTAAAATACTGTCCTGGATGCCGATTTTGCCAATGTCATGGAGCATGGAGGCCAGGCGTATCAGATCCTTGGTTCGTTTGATTTCATTGGTCGGTCTGTTTCGTTTCAGAGCCAATTGTTGGTAGATTTCAGCACAATAGGCACCCACCCGCTGAACATGGGCGCCGGTTTCAGTGGGATCCCGAAGTTCGGCCATGCGAGTCATTCTAAGGATCAATTCTCGGTTCATCATCCCTTTCTCAATTGCAAGGGAGGCATTGTTTGCAAATAGGGGAACAGAAGCCTGGGAAAAAAGATCAAAGGGGGCTACTTTTTCGTGTTTATCCCGGGCATTGATCAATTGCAAGATGCCCACCAATTTGGATTCCATGGTTTTCAAGGGAATGGCAAGGATGGAAATGGTTTTGTAACCATTTTTTTTATCAAAGGATGGGTTAAAGGTATAGGGAAGATCCTTTGGAATATCGTAGGCATCTTCAATGTGAATGGTTTCTCCGGTCATGGCAGCATATCCCGCAATGGAACTTGCATCCAGGGGAATGGAAAAATTCGAATAATGCTCAGCCTGGCCCCCCATGCCATCAAACAGGGAATCATTTTGAATATAGCGAAATTTTAATAAATTTTTGTCCACCAGAAAAATGGACCCGGCATCTGCCCTGGTGGTCTTTCTGGCTTCAAAAAGCAGTTTGTCAAGGATGCCATCAATATCTTTATAGGTGTTTAAATCTTGGATAGTGTTCAGAATGGCATGAAAATCACTGGTGGGCAAGCATTCATTTGTCATGGATAGCGCCTTAATTTTTTAGAGGATAAAAAATAAGGATGAAAAAGGGTGAAAAAAATCGTAAAATTTAGAACGTGGTAAACGTAAAACGAGATCAGGGTTCCTGTCAAGAAAAAGCTAGCAATTTCTTTTGATTCCCATGAAAAAAAAAGAAAGATTGCTCATTGGTTTGGGAATTTGATATGGTCTGTCATACTGCATCAGGGGCGTTGGGTAAGGCTATAAAGCAGCCTTTTTGGTGCAGAGTGTTACAAACAATGGAGAAATAATGCGTTTGATAAACTATTTTCACCGGTTTTATTTTCACCGGGATATTGTACGGATGGGGGTCCTGGCGGGTGTACTGGTATTCTTTTGCTGTTCTGGGTGTAATCGCTCAGAAGACAGGGAAGTTGGAGAAAAACAAGGAATTAAAGCCACTATCCCGAAGGTTCAAGGGGTGAGGGAGTATCAAAGCCTGCCAGAAAATCTGGATTGGCTGACCAATGATTCGGATCCTGTTTTTGCTTCTTCCAATTCCCAAAAAGGGGGAACCCTCCGGTCAGCCCTTGCAAGCTTTCCCATGAACTTTAGGGTGGTGGGGCCCGATTCAAACGGATCGTTTCGGGGGGCGATTCTGGACAATCAGCTTTCCCTGATTAATATTCATCCCAATACGGAAAACATCATTCCCGAACTTGCCACCCACTGGGCCTTTGGCCGGGATAAACAAACCATGTATTTCAAGCTGGACCCTGAAGCAAAATGGTCAGACGGAAGTCAGGTCACGGCCTGGGATTATGTATATACCCTGACATTTATGCGGTCCGAGCATATCATTGCCCCCTGGTATAACGATTATTATGGCAAGGAAATTGAATCCGTTGCGGTTTACGATGATTACACCATCGGGGTAAAAAGTACCAAGGCGGTGCCAGACCTTCATTTGAAACTGGGAATTTCTCCCACACCGGAACATTTTTTTTCCCCCTTAACCCCCCAATTTGTCCAGGATTATAATTGGGCCATTGTTCCCAACACCGGTGCTTACCAGATCCATGAGTTTAAAAAAGGCAGGTTTATCAAATTTAAACGTAAAAAAGACTGGTGGGCCAGGGACAAACGCTATTTTAGACACCGGTTTAATGTGGATTATGTTCTTTACACCGTCATCCGGGATTTAAATCTCCAGTGGGAGCATTTTAAAAAGGGACGGATTGATGCTTTCAGCCTGACCATGCCCAAGTATTGGTATGACAAAACTAGAACCCGGGTGTTTGAAAAAGGGTATGTGAACCGCATCTGGTTCTACAATGATCTTCGGCGGCCCTCCCATGGAATGTGGTTGAACCAGGACAAAAAGATTTTCAAAGACAAGCGGTTGCGCCTGGCATTTGCCCATGCCATGAACGTTGAAAAGGTGATTGACAGGGTGTTGAGGGGAGATTATTCCAGGCTTGCCCAGGCCTTTTTCGGATATGGGAAATATACCGATTATACCATTACCCCCCGAACATATGATATCGAAAAGGTGGAATCCCTCATGGGGGAGGCGGGATGGAAACGAGGAAATGACGGGGTTTGGGAAAACCAAGGACAGCGATTTTCCGTTACGGTGACCTACGGGCTTGAGGAATATATGCCCCGGCTGGTGGTCCTCAAAGAGGAGGCACTAAAGGCGGGTATCGAACTTGAACTTGAGAAACTGGATTCCACGGCTACCTTTAAGAAAGTTCTTGAAAAAAAGCATGATGTGGCCTGGATGGGCTGGAGCACAAGTTCTAGGCCCTCCTATTGGCAGGGATGGCACTCTGACAATGCCCACATCCCCCAGACCAATAATATCACCAATACCGATGACCCCAAATTGGACGTCTTGATCGACCAATACAGAGCCAGTCTGGATGAGCAGGAGCGTATCCAGCTTTCTTTGGTTATTCAGAATAAAATTCACGAAATGGCCGCCTTTGTGCCTACCTTTATGGTGCCCTATGCGAGAACAGGGTTTTGGCGATGGCTGGTGCTGCCCCCATCCCATGGTACCAAATTATCTGAAGGGTTGTTTGATCCCTTTTCTTCCACAGTGGGGGGGCTTTTCTGGATTGATGAAAAAATCCGGGAACAAACCCTTGATGCCATGAAAGAAGGAATCGGATTTAAACCTGAAATAATTATGGATGAGCAATTTAAGATCAAGGTTACCCAATAAAATTAGGAAAACCAATTGAAGCAAATGAATCAGAAAACGCCTGAGACCAACGAGAGTGTATTAAGGCTGGAAAATCTGGTGGTGGCCTTTGATACAGAGCAGGGAGTCGTCCATGCCGTGGATGATATCAGTTTTTCCCTGGAGCAGGGAAGTGTTTTGGGAATCGCCGGGGAATCGGGGTGTGGAAAATCTGTCACCGCCCTGAGTATTCTTCGTCTGCTTCCAAAACCCGTATCCCGGATAGTTTCGGGAAAAATCTGGTTTGAAGGGAACAATATTCTGGAACTTCCCATTGACCAATTGCAGTTCATCCGGGGGAAAAAAATATCCATGATATTTCAGGAACCCATGACCGCATTGAATCCGGTTCATGCCGTGGGGCGGCAGTTGATTGAAGTCTATCAGCTTCATTTTTCTGAGAGTTTTTCCACCATGGAAACCAGTGCCATTCAAATGCTTGAACGAGTGGGCATTTCAGATCCTGCAAAGGTCATGAAAAAATATCCCCATCAATTGTCCGGGGGGATGCGACAGCGGGTGATGATTGCCATGGCCCTTGCCTGTGAGCCGGATATCCTCATTGCAGATGAGCCCACCACGGCCTTGGATGTGACCGTCCAGGCACAGATTCTGGACCTGATCAAAGAGCTTCAGGTACAGACCGGCATGTCCGTTATTCTGATCACCCATGATCTGGGGGTGATTGCTGAAAGTTGTGATCAGGTGGTGGTGATGTATGCCGGTCAAATTGCGGAAACAGCGCCTGTGATTGATTTGTTTAAAAATCCTTTACATCCCTACACAAAAGGTCTGTTAACCTCCATTCCTTCCCGGGCCAAGGTGGCCAAAACCATTTTGCCCACCATAAAGGGGAGTGTCCCCTCATTGCTGGATATGCCAAAAGGCTGTCGGTTCGCCGATCGATGCCCCATGGTTGAGGAAAAATGCTGGCAGGTTTCCCCTTTGGAACGGTCCATGGGGAACCAACACACCGTTGCCTGCCATCTGGTTTAACTACTCATTTATCATAAAAAAAGGGTTTTTTAAAAATAATGCTTGATTTTTAGATCAAAGTTAATAATATGAAAAAAAGTCAGTGAATAAAGGCTTTTAAGTTTCGTTCTAAGGGCTATACCCATTTGTTGAAGTGGCAGGACCTGAGGTTTGAAACTACTATTATTTACCTTAAGTAAGGAGATCGTCATAATGGCAAATGGGACAGTAAAATGGTTTAATGATTCAAAGGGTTTTGGATTTATCGAGCAAGAAGACGGCCCGGATGTATTTGTTCATCACTCAGGTATCAATGCCTCAGGTTTTAAATCTTTGAGTGAAGGAGATCGGGTTACCTTTGATGTCGAAGACGGTCAGAAAGGACCGGCTGCGGTTAATGTAACCGTTCAATAATTTTTTTTACCCTAGGGTATCTGTTAAAAAAAAAGGGTTTTTTACATGCCATTGTGACAAAACCCTTTTTTGATTATACCATACGTTCTTTTGTTAAATAGCCGGTTTTTTTAAGGCGATTTAGTTTTAAAATCGATTCATTCCAAAGGGACTTATATTAATGTCAGGGGTCTTGTCGTATACCAGGTCTGCCACAATTTTTCCGGTTCCCGTGGCAAGGGTCAGGCCGAGCATGCCGTGACCCGTTGCGATGACCAGGTTCTCCTGTGCAAAAGACCTATCAATGATGGGCATATCATCGTAGGTCATGGGTCTCAATCCTGTCCATTCCTCAATAACGGGTTTGCCTGTGGGATCTTTCATGTACAGGGCCGCACCCTGGACAAGCTTTGACAGGCGTTTTTGATTTAAGTTGGTGCTGTATCCTGAAAATTCCATTGTGCCGCCCAGTCTGTACCCGCTTTTCCAGGGAGTGACCACCATGTTTTTCTCGTAGAGAACACAGGGGATTTCAGGGCATATCCCGGGCCGTTCCATGGTAATGCTATATCCTTTTCCCGGCTGAACCGGTAGGTTGAGTCCCAGTTGCTTTGCGGCTTTCGGGGCCCATGCGCCGGTGGCCAAGACAAAGGCATCTGCTGCAAATTTTCCTCTTACCGTATTCACATGGGTGATAGTGTTGCCGGAGATTTCAAAATTAAGCATTTTGGCGTGTTCTTCAATAATCAGCCCTTTTCGGGCCAAATGTTTTCGCCAGGACCCCATGAGCAGATCCGGTCTTAAATGCCAATCCGTTTCACCATACCAGGCACCGGCAATATCTGAAGCCAGGGCCGGTTCCATCGATAGTGCCTGATCTTTTCCAAGCAATTTGGATCCTAAATTATAGGTTTCAAGAAAATCATTGGTTTTCTTGAATTTTTCCAGGTTTTTTGGGTCATTAAAAACAGTTAGCATTCCTTTTTTTTCAAAATCACATTCCAGGTCGGCAATCGCCAACAGCGATTCAAAGAGGTCGATGGAATAATGGAGTATTTCATATTTGGCCGTCGCAGCTTGGCGCATGGTATGGGGCCTACATTTGGCTGCAAATTTTACAAGCCAGGTTAAAAGCGAAATATCCAGAGTGGGTTTGATAGAAAGGGGGGAGGTGCCGCAAAGGGTCCGGTAAATTTCATGACTCACAGCCCCAGGGGAGCACAGGGGGATAACATCAGAAAAATAAAGCAGACCGCAGTTGCCGTGGGAAGCCCCATCACCGATGCCATCTTTTTCAATGATTCTGACCCTGGCACCTTTTTCAATCAGGTAATGGGCGCAGGCAAGGCCGATGACCCCACCGCCAATGATGATCACTTCTTTTTCAAGTTCCATATGGTGTGTGTCCTTTTTATCTACTGGAAAATAAGCGCAAAAAAAATAAAAATTACCATATGATTGTTCATTTAAGAATTCAATTAAAAAAAAGGCGCTTCCTTAATTTTTATGTCAACCTGCCGGGCAATACCGGTTCAAAAATGGAGAAATTGTTTTTTTGTTTGGCTGAACATGGTATACAGGGCCTAATTTTTTAGTGGATAAACTGCGCATTGAATGGATGGAATGACAAGGAAGTATCATGCCCATTATAGAGGTCAAAAATTTAAAAAAATATTTCCCGGTGACGGGTGGTGTGTTCCTTGGTCGTACGGGGTGGGTATATGCGCTGGATGATGTCTCTTTTACAGTGAATAAGGGCGAGACATTGGGGATTGTGGGAGAATCCGGCTGCGGGAAAACAACCCTGGGACGGTGTATCATGGGAATGTATGATTTTACCCATGGTGAAGTGATCGCCTGTGGCCAGCGGGTTTCAAAATTAAATTCAAAACAGAGGCGAATGCTTGCCGTAAATCTTCAGATGATTTTTCAGGATCCCTTTGAATCCCTGGACCCCAGACAGACCGTGCGGCAGACCCTGGAGGAAAAATACCGAATCCACAACCAGGCCGGTGCGGATCTTGATGTCAATATAAGCAAATTGATTGATCGGGTAGGGCTTTTGCCCGATTCCCTGTCAAAATACCCCCATGAGTTTTCCGGTGGCCAGCGCCAGCGAATCGGTATCGCCCGGGCTGTCAGCATGGAACCTGCTATTATTATCTGTGATGAACCCGTTTCTGCCCTGGATGTCTCTGTTCAATCCAAGATTTTAAACCTCTTGCTGGATCTTCAGAAAAAAATGGGATTGACCTATGTTTTTATTTCCCACGATTTATCCGTTGTGCGGCATATTTCAGATCGGATAGCCGTGATGTATCTTGGCAAAATTGTTGAGATTGCCGATGCCAAAGATATATACACAGGTGCCTGCCATCCCTATACAAAAGCCTTGCTGTCTGCCATCCCCCTTCCCGACCCGGAACGGGTCAAAGAGAGGATACTGCTGAAAGGGGAGGTGCCTTCGGTTGAAAACCCCCCTCTCGGATGCCGTTTTAATACCCGATGCGGATATGTAAAAGATATCTGCTTTCAAACAGAGCCTCCCCTTGTTGCCAATGGGACAACCCCCTCCCATCTGACGGCCTGTCATTTTTTTTCATGAAGGCCAGCCCGGCCGGCAAGACCCAATCCCCGCATATATTTTTTGGAAATTGTCGCCTTATTTAAAATCTAACCGGTCACGGCTAATATCATTAATCGCTATTGTTTTTAATCAAAATTGATTTTTTTTGCATTAGCAATTTTCTTGATGTATCATAATCCTGTTACATTTTTTAAAAGATACAATAATTAAAGGGGTTTCTATGGATACACCTTTTGAGAGGCTAGAACAATTGTTCTATGAGCAAGAACAATTATCTAAAGACAGTCTTTTCTCTATATTTGATGAGGCAGGTATTCCCAAGGATAATTGCTGGCGTACAATTTACAGGATGATTTTTGATACAAAAATTATCCTGAACTCAAAATCGGGCCGAAACATAACAAAAAGTCAGCTTGAGCCAATTAAAGACAAAGCATTAAAAAATGCCCGAAATGGAGCCTTTACGGAAAAAGCACTTCTCTCCCTGATCGAAAACTACAATACCCTCACTTGTTCGGTTTGCCACAATAAGCTTACAGATATCATAAATGAGCTGAATAATTCTACAGACAGGTTCAAATCTATTAGTCTGAAAAGACAGAAACATATTGAAAACCTTGAATTAGAAACTGTATTAACGGTTGAATCTGATCATCCTATTGAAAAAAAAATTAAATTAATTAAATCCAAATTTAAGGATACGATTAACCTGTTCCAGAAAGACATGGCAAAACTTGAGAAGATGGTCAATATAGATCACTTGACATCTCTTTATAACAGACGTTTTTTTGATGAACAATTAAATAAAGAAGTCATTCAAGCCTTAGCTGAAAAAACCTGGCTGAATCTTTTAATTTTTGACCTGGATGATTTTAAACGATTTAATGACAGATACGGGCATCTGGTCGGAGATCAGGCATTGAAAACAATAGCAAAGCTTGTCCAGATTGTTTGTCATACTGAATCGAACAGGACGGGGATAGACATTCTCCCCACACGATATGGAGGAGAAGAATTTGCTGTTATATTGCCAGCGTTGGACAAGAAGGAAGCTTTAAATATCGCAGAAAAAATCCATACAAAAATTAGTAATTATTCATTTGTAATCAGAAACAAAGAAGGAAAAATTAAATACCAAAATTTAATTTTGACAGCTAGTATTGGAGTTGCAACTCTCAATCATAGTTATGGTAGAAATCACGGTATGATGGATCTTATTAAGAATGCTGATGCTGCAATGTATGAGGCAAAAAAAGCTGGAAAAAACTGTATAAAGAGCAACATGTAATAGTTTTTCCAAACCGATCTAAATTTTTCATACTATATTCAAATATTTTCAAAAAGTTGAACATGTAAACATCAAATTGAATCATTCCTGAAAGTCAATGATCCGTGATCTATCATTCCTAAGTTTTTGAAATCGATTGCCACGGTTACCAAGGGTTACTATACCGGCCGGGTTGTGGCTATATCGTTTACCCAATTTGCCGCAGTCCGGCAAATTGACTTGCCAAAAAAAATCCGGAATGTTAGACTTCCCCCCTTATTGGAAACGGGGTTTTTAAACATAAAATTTTTAAGGAGAGGGCTTGCATGACGGGTCAGTATCGAATTCGAATTCGAATTTTTTTTCTTGTTCTGTCCGGGCTGCTTTTCTTGGGCGTTAGCGGTTGCACAGAGGTACCCGAGACCCCTGGGCCGGAATTTGTTATTAAGGTCGGATCAAATAGAGTGCTTCCCGGGGAGTTTGCCGAGGAACTGGATTTGAAGCTGGCGGCCTATCCCTATGGTTTAAAGAAAAATCCAGCCCAATACAATCAAATGGTATTTGACTTGGTGTCTATCTTGTCCGAGGAAAATGTATTGCTGGCGGGTGCCATGGAGAAGCAAATTTTCGTGACAGATTCGGAACTGGCGGCTGCCGAAGCCTTGTTTCGGGAAGATTATCCCGAGGATAGCTTTGAACAAATATTGCTGGAAAATGCCATTCCCTATCAATCCTGGAAGAAAATGCTTGAAAAAGATTTGACTATTGATAAATTTATCCAAATAGAACTCAAAGATAAAATTGAAATTACCGCCGATGATGTGGTTTCTTTTTATACCCGGCATAAGAGCCAGGAGAGTGTTGCCGATGAAAAACAGCTTGTCTCCCATTTGCGTCTGGAAAAGAGCGAACAATCCTATGGAGAATGGATAGCGGTGTTGAAAAGTCGTTATCCAGTTGAGGTTAACAAAAAGGCCCTGTCATTGTTTCTAATTGATATGAAATAAGAATAAAGGATATATAAATGAATAGAAAAATAAAACAGATTATTGTGTGTATGACCGTTATAGTTTGTGGATTGTCTTCCATGGCATCTGCTGAAATAGTTGACCGTATTGTGGCAATTGTCAACAATGATATCATCACGCTCAGCGAGCTTAACAAAGCCACAAAACCCTATAAAGAGAATCTTGCAACTGCTTCAAAGTCCGATGAAGAAAAAGAAAAAATAGGGGCCAAAATCGACAATCAAATGCTTGCGCAATTAATTGACCGGTCCCTGACGGCTCAGCAAGCTACCAAATATAATATCAGCGTTAGCCAAAAGGATATTGATGGTGCCGTTAATAATTTCAAGAAATCAAAGAATCTGAATCAAGAACAGCTGGAAGAGGCCTTGGCTGCTGACGGCCTCACCTATAAGGACTACCGGGTGAGTATGAAGGGAGAAATCCTTCAATCCAGATTGATCAGCCGGGCAGTTCGGTCACAGGTGATTATAACCAATAATGACATTAAAGAATATTATGATGCCCATGGGGAAGCGTTTACCGGGGTCAAAAAATACCAGTTGAGAAATATTGTCATGGACGCTGAGGAAGAGATTCAGGCGGTTGAAAAAAAACTGGGTGAAAATATTTCCTTTGATCAATTGGCAAAACAATATTCCCAGGCCTCCAATGCCTCCGATGGGGGTGATCTGGGAGTGTTTGATATTAATAACTTTAGTGAAGAGATCAAAAACAGTGTACAAACCCTTGAAAAAGGAGATCATACACCTATTCTCATGGCGGGACAGGGATATCAGATCCTTTATGTCGAGGATGTCGTTATGGAGGGGAATAAAACCATTGAGCAGGCCCGTGACCAGATTGAGAATGTTTTATATAAAGAGAAGGCAGAAAAAAAGTTTGCCGAATGGATTGCGTCTTTAAAGGAAAATGCCCATATCAAAATCATGCTTTGATACATGATTATTATCCAACTACCAGGGAAAAACAATGCGAAATGAACAGATACTGATTTTGACGGTCAGCATAAAAAGATTGTTGCGCCGCGGGGCTACCAAACAATTGATAAATATTATCAATAAGACCCATATGGCGGATCTGTCCATTGTTTTTGAAGAGCTATCAGCGATTAATCGCCAAAAACTGTTCCAGCTCATCAAGGACCCGGAACAAATCGGCATCCTTTTTTCAAAATTAGACGAGCCTCTTTTCCTTGAGTTTGTTAAAAATATCGAAATAGAAAAATTGGTAGTGATTTTTAACCACCTGCCGTCAGATGATGCAGCAGAACTCCTCGGGTTGCTGGATGAAGAATTATCGGATCAAATTCTTGCCAAGATGCAGAAGGAGGAGTCTGACAATGTCGAGCAGTTAATGAGTTATGGAGAGGATACGGCAGGCTCCATCATGGTCACCGATTTTATTGCCCTGGAAGAAGATGTCACCGCCAAACAGGTGATAGAGTCTTTGCAGAATAAATATCTGGATGTTGAAATGCCATTTTACATCTATGTGATTGATAGCTATGGTAAACTTGTGGGGGTCAGTTCTCTTCGGCAGCTAGTAGTGGTCCATCCGGGAAAGCCCTTAAAAGAGTTCATGGCAACCGATCTTGTTTCTGCAAAAACATATACCGATCGGGAAGAAGTGGCCCGGCTGGTATCCCGCTATGATTATCTGGCAGTACCGGTTGTGGATGATGACAATCGAATTGTGGGCATTGTGACCGTGGATGATGTAATTGATATTCTCCATGAAGCCGCCACCGAAGATATGTTGAAAATGGCGGGAGTTGGTGATGAATACGTGGAAACCCAGACCATTATCAAGGGTACCAGAATCAGGCTTCCCTGGTTGTTTGCCTCTTGCCTTGGGGGGGTGGCGGCCTTCTTTATCATTGGCGGATTTGAAGATACCCTGATAAAATTTGCAGGACTTGCCGCCTTTATCCCCGTTATCATGGGGATGGGGGGGAATATCGGGACCCAGAGTTCCACCATTGTGGTTCGGGGAATTGCCATGGGGCGGATCAATCTCCAGGATTTTTCTCGGGTGGTGTCCAAGGAACTGGCCGTGGGGGTTATTCTCGGGGTGACCTATGGTACCTTGATAGGGGTTGTGGCCAAAATTGCCTATGCCGAAGAACCTTTTTCCTGGGCCCTGGCCTTTGCCGTTGGGTTTGCCATTTTGGTTTCCATGTCGGTGGCAGCCCTTGTGGGGTCTGCCGTACCCTTGATTTTCGAACGATTTCGCATAGATCCTGCTGTTGCCACGGGCCCTTTTGTGACTACTTCCATTGATATTGTCAGTGTCTACTGTTATTTTATGATTGCAAAAGTATTGCTTGATATTTAGGGATTGTATGTCGGATTTTTCCACAGATGCCATTTTATTGCGTAAAATAGAATATGGGGATCATGATTATATCATCACGTTTTTAACCCGATCCCGGGGGAAAATTTGCGTGATTGCCAAAAATGCCAAAAAAAGTGTGAAACGGTTTTCCGGCGCCCTGGATCTGTTTTCCGTCAACCATATCCAGTGTACCTTTCCCAAAAAGAATAAAGACTCTTTGATTATTCTGGCCCAGACCGATCTTGAAAATGGGTTTGTCAATATCCGGTATGATGTTTTTAAAACCACCTATGCCTGTTATTGGGTTGAATTGATTTACCTTTGGCTGGAAGAGGGAAAAAAGCAAACCCAGCTATATGATCTGCTTTTTTTTGTCCTTGATATGCTCAATCAGTCTGAAATTAAAATGGAGGTTTTAAGTCTTTTATTTCAGATTCGGTTTATGGGGATTTCAGGATTCAGCCCCAACATTGAATTTTGTGATAATTGCAACACCCCGGTGGATGATATCCAACAAAAGCGTGTTCAGTTCGATTTTAAGGAAGGCAAGATTGTTTGTGATAATTGCCTCAAAAACAGGTCAGCCCATGGGATGAATGTGTCCAAGGGAACTTTAAAACAGCTTGTCTGGATCAATGCCGTGGATATCCAAAGGGCAGACCGGATGAAATCTTCCCTTTTTGCCATTCAGGAGGGAGCGATTTTGCTGGAATCCTTTATCCC
Source organism: Desulfobacteraceae bacterium (assembly GCA_022712835.1). Next base: position 935 of record JAFLJU010000062.1, on the reverse strand, counting down.
TTTTCACATCGGGCGGGAGTTTAAAAGTTTGAAATTTTTAAGACAATTGAGGAAGGAACAATGAATTTTAATCCGATATTGGCCAACAAACCCATTGTGGCCTCGGTGCCCTGTCGGGTGGATTTTGGCGGCACCCTGGATATTTCCACCTTTTATTTGCCCCTTAACCATATGAAACCAGCAAGTTTCAACATTGCCCTTAACCTGCGCACTGTTGTCACGCTCTCAGCCTGGACCAAGAACCGCATTAAAATATCTTCCCGGGGGTTTGAATCCACCGAGTGTGACAGGGATCAGGTGCCCTTTGATCATCCCATGGGGCTGATGTTTGCGGTGGCAAGCTATTTTAATGCCCATGGGGTCCACATACAGATCAATTCTACTTCTCCGCCAAGAAGTGCCCTGGGCGGCTCCTCATCTGCTGCTGTTGCCATTATCGCCGCCTTTTATGCGGCCCTGGGAGAAAAGATAAATCCGGAAAAAATTGTATGGCTGGCCCACTCAATTGAATCCAGTGTGGCTGGTGTTCCCTGCGGGGTCCAGGACCAGGCCGCTGCTGCCTTTGGAGGGGTGAATCTTTGGGAATGGAAAATGGGAGAAACAGGACCCAAATTCAATCAAAGGAAGGTGTTTGAAAACAAGCGTGATCTTGCGGCATTTAATGACCATATCCTGGTTGCCTATTGTGGAATTCCCCATGTTTCTAAAGATATTAATAAACAATGGGTTGAAGGATTTATCCGGGGGGATAACAGGGATATTTTTAAAAAAATTGTGGAAATAACAAAAGATTTTTATCTGGCTGTTCAAAGCAACAACTTCGGTCTGGCCGGGGAATTGATGGTTAAAGAGACCCGATTGCGACTTGAAATGACACCAGAGGTCCTTGACAATACAGGCAAAAAGTTGTTTGAAAGAGCTGTGGCATTAAATTG
>JAFLJU010000262.1 GCA_022712835.1 Desulfobacteraceae bacterium | reverse complement strand
AAAGAAGTTAAAAAAGAAGTTAAAAGGGAAAAATGTTAGAAATAGATAAACTTTTTGAAAATAACAGGAAATGGTCCAGGGAGATATCCCAGGCCCATGAAGGCTTTTTTGAAAAATTGTCCTGTCAGCAAAAACCGGAATATTTATGGATCGGATGTTCAGACAGCCGGGTGCCGGCCAATGAATTGATCGGTTTGCTTCCAGGAGAGGTATTTGTGCATCGAAATGTGGCCAATTTGGTGGTTCACACTGATTTTAATTGCCTTTCTGTGATTCAATATGCCGTAAGTATTCTCAAAGTGAAGCATATCATCGTCTGTGGTCATTACGGATGTGGCGGTGTCAAGGAGGCGCTGGAGAATAAGGCCCATGGATTTATCGAAAATTGGCTACGCCACCTTCGCGATATTTATTTCACCCATTCCAAATTTTTGGATTCCATCACGGATCCCATGGAAAAAACAGACCGGCTCTGTGAATTAAATGTTATCTCCCAGGTGAAAAATGTCTGCCGGAGCAGCATTGTTAAGGAGGCCTGGAAGCAGGAACAAGATATCACCGTCCACGGCTGGATTTACAATATTTCCAACGGGTTGCTTAATGATTTGGATATCTCTGTTTCAAAAGAAGGGCAGATGGACGAAATCATCAATCGCGGCATTACAGCTGTCTGTGAATAAAACATTTTGGAAATTAATTATAGGACGCCCTTAGGTTCTTGACTCCCAGCCAATACAATCCTTGGGGCAATTTTTTATGGCTTCATGGATGTCATCATCTGAATAATCATCCAGGGGTAATACCTCTACAAAACCTGCGTCGTTTATCTGGAACCCGTGGGGTGCCAGTTCGACGCAGATTTCACAAAGGATGCACTCAGCCATATCAACAACAGGTATTTTCATGGGTGCATCTGGCCTTAGGTTTTTATATGAAAGAACCAATCAACTTATCGGATTCTTTCATGTATTGTTGTGGGCCGCCCATGGCCGTTATTTAAAAAAACGGTTGAGTAGTCCTTTAAATGCCATTCCGTGACGGGCTTCATCCTTGCACATTTCATGTACCGTGTCATGGATGGCGTCATAACCCAGTTCCTTGGCTTTGACGGCAATATCTTTTTTGCCCTTGCAGGCGCCATACTCGGCCATAACCCTGGCGGTAAGATTGGCTTTGGTGTCCGCTTCCACCACTTCTCCTAAAAGTTCTGCAAATTTTGCTGCATGTTCGGCTTCTTCAAAGGCGATCCGTTTGTAAGCTTCTGCCACTTCCGGGTATCCTTCCCGATCTGCCTGACGACTCATGGCAAGGTACATGCCAACTTCCGTGCACTCGCCCATGAAATTGTCCCTGAGCCCCTGGAGTATTTCAGGGTCAACACCCTTTGCCACACCAATGGTATGACCGTCGGCCCAGACAAGATCCCCTTCCTGGACAGAAAATTTGGATTTTACTGCGCCACACTGGGGGCATACTTCGGGTGCATCATCACCTTCATTTGAATAGCCACAAACTGAACATACATAGGTCTTCATTAAAACGTCTCCTTATTAGTGTTATTGTCCCACCAGCCTTTTTGCATATGTGCATGCTTTTCCTTTTGCGCCAGATCAAGAAGCCGGTAACCGGAATCCAGAAGAATTCCATAGAGCACACCGCATCCCGGGTCTTCCTGCTGCTCGTAACCGGTTTGGGCAAGCTCGATCATCTCCTGAGCCAGTTCAATGGTCCGTGCAATATTTTTGTCACATTTTTTTTTAAGCATTTTTTGTCTCTTTCTTAAATTTATGCACCAAGGCCAAATTAAAGTGTCTCTATGGCTTTATTATTCAACTACCGTGCCAGAGTCCCAATGCTTGGCCAATAATTTATGATAAAATCAGTGAATCTACAAACTAACCGTGTTGGCAAGGGTCATGTCACAGGTCATATCACAGATGCGACTTGTCACAAAATTCCACCCTGTGAAAATATCGATTTGTTCAGAATCGGTCAAAATGTGTTCGGGTATAATTTTTTCGTTAAAGCGATTTGCATTGATCAGTGCCCGAAGGGCATAGCCCCGTTTGACGGGGTCAAGGGAATGAAGATGGGCAACGATTAACCCTTCAGTGGTATCATCCAAATCCCGGGGAGAGGCTTTCAGGTAGGTACCAATCCCCCACAACACCCCCCTTTGAAGGAGCTCGTGTTCTATAAAGTTCCCCCGGTGATCCAGGTATGAAAACAGAATGGATTTAAATTCCATGGCCAGGGCCGGGCTTTTGTATAAAATTTGTCCCATGGCTTCGGGGGAGCCCCAGCCGATACCGCCGGATTCATCATTGAGATTCCACATGATTCGCCGCATCAATATTCGTGCCTTTTCCATCTGCTTGAGGGACAGTCGCAGTGCAAGCTCCCCCATGGCAATAATACTCCTGAATTTAATCAGTTCATCCATGGCATAAAAGTGGGAGAAAAGAGGTCCGACCAGTTGCTCCTCCGGGATCAGTTCAAGAAGGGATAATGCCTCTGAGCCTTGAGAGTTACTCAGAATTTGGGTTACTTTTTTTTTTGTTTGTCTACCACGGGGTTTTGTCATGGGCACCTCTTGTGGGGGTATTTTTCGTTGTATTGGTTTTTGTAAAAGTTAATTGAGCATAAACCATGCCATCCCTTTCCAATGGGGAAAGGGTCCTGTTATACCGTGAAAGGGGACCACTCCGGGCAATTATTTGTCTCAAGGCTCTGAAACACTTATGTGTCTAGATACAAAAATGATGCATTGATTTAATCCCTTACTTTGGGTATAAAAAATTGCCTGGATATGGACTAAAAATAATAAACAACGCAACAGGAGCAGCCACTTCATGGAATCTAATCTTTTGGCCACCTACTATATCGACAAGGATCACCCGGATATTGTAAGTTTTGCAAGCGCTGCTTGCAAAGGACAGGTAAGTGATATCGACAAGGCGTTGAAACTTTATTACGTGGTTCGGGACAAAATCCGTTACAACCCTTTCAGCATTGAACCTGGGAAAGAGGCTATGAAGGCCAGTCAGATTTTAAAAAAAAGGGAAGGGTATTGCGTGGCCAAAGCGGTGCTTCTCACAGCTTGCCTCAGGAGCCAGGGAATCCCTGCCCGGTTGGGATTTGCCGATGTAAAAAATCATTTGAACACCAAAAAACTTCAGGAAATGATGGAGACCGATCTTTTTGTCTGGCATGGGTATTGTGAAATTTATCTGAATGGAAAATGGGTGAAGGCCACCCCGGCTTTTAACCTGAGTCTGTGCCAAAATTTTAATGTGCGTCCCCTGGAATTTGATGGGATTCATGATTCCATCTTTCATCCTTGTGATACCCTGGGAAATCAGCACATGGAATATGTGGCGGACCACGGTAGCTTTTCGGATCTGCCATGGGAGCGGATTATCGCGGCCTGCATGGAAGCATATCCCCGGTACTTTGAGCGCGTTAATCGGGAATCCCAGGATTTTTCAAAACAGGCCCTGGCGGAAAATAAATAAGGCGGAAAATCAATAAAAAAAGGCGCTGCACATGGTGCAGCGCCTTTTTTTTGGGGATGAAGGGTTATTTTGCCCGGATAGCCTCGGAGACCTCTTTTGTTAACTGCAACACCCTTTTGGCAGATTCAAAATCCAGGGAGCCGGTGCCGCAACTCGGGGTGATAAAGGTCTGCTCAATAATGGTTTTGCGATCAAAGCCCAGGGCCGTCAATTGGGCCACCTGACCCTCGAATTTCTCAACCAACCCCTTTGTGGTCTGTTTTGCAATAAGCTGCGCATCCCCTGTGGGAATAATACCAAAGGCCAGTATGCTGCCTTTGTTTAAATAGGCCGTGATCATTTCCGGATAGAGAATGAATTTGTCAAAATAGGAAAAGGCATCAAAACTGATCACATCAATGTTGGAGCCAAGGAGCATATCCCATTCTGTGTTGGCACAGACATGGACGCCTGCCAGCCCATTTTCCCCATGTATTTCCAGGACAATCTCTTCAAAACAGGCAATGACATCCTGTTTGGAAATGGTAATGTAGGCTGAGGTGCCAAAGCCCGCCAGGGCCGGTTCATCCAGAAAAATAATGGGAACTGCCCCGCGTTTTGCCATGGACGCGGCCTGCCACCTGGCATTGAGGGCCAGTTTCTTGACAGCCGCATCCCTTAGCTGGTCATTGTAAAATATATCTCTGTCCGCTTCGTCCTTTACCCCTGTGCAAAAGGTGATGGGACCGGTGACCTGGCCCTTGAGTGCTGCAAAAGAGGTCGGCTGGCTGTCCACCTGGTTTAAAAATTCGAAAAAGCCTTTGCCGGTTTCCTTTGAAAAGGCAAATCGGGACCCTTCCAGATCTGATCCGGGTTCGGACAGGGCAAGATAATCTTCGAAAAAAGCCAAAAACTGCTCATCAAAATCTGTGTTTTGGGTGTCAATAAAATGTTTTCCCTCCTGGACGGTGACACCCGGGAGGCCTGGAATAAATTGGTTTATCATGCCTTCTTCCAGAAATTTGGGAAGTTGCACCCATAAAGGGATTTGCGGAGTATATTCCATCACCAGTCCTGCCGCTGCCGGATGATTGTCCATGGGGAGACTGCCGACCAGTAGGGGGAGTCCATTTGCTTTAAATGATGTCATGAAATTTGCCTTGTCTCATTAAATAAAATATTGATTTGCTTTAAATATCCTGACAGACATATCATTTTTGAAACCGAAAGAGAATGGGTTCTTTTGTAGGGGGTACCTCATTATTTTGTTGCTGGGGGTTCACGAACGGCAAGAACCGGGCAGGCAGCCCGGCCGATGACCCGGTCCGTGGTGGAACCCACTAAGAATTGTTCCAGAAGGCTGTGACCATGGATCCCAAGTACCATCATGTCCACTTTTTTTCTATCGGCATATTGGATCAGTTCTGTGTAAGGCTGGCCTTCCAGCAGGGTGACCACCGGGGTACACCAATTTCTACTTTCTTCTGGAACCATATTGATAAGTTGGCGTTCGATGCGGCTTAACAGGCGGTTTCTCCTCTCCCATTCATCATCCGTGGCTTTTTGCTGGAGTGCCAAAAAGTCAGACCGGTTCCTCCCCAGGTAATCCCCTTCCTGAAGTTTTAAATAGTCCGAAGTGGCCAGTTCAATGTGTTTGTGGGGCTTGATGACATGGACCAGATGCAGTTCTGCCTGGAATTCCTGGGCCAGGCTCAGCCCGTATTCAACGGCAAGATCGGACTCTTTGGAAAAATCACATCCCACCAGGATGCGGTTAAGGGGAACCCTGAAAACATCTGGAAACGAGGGATGACCTTTTTGGGCATGGAGAACCAGCAGCGGGCAGGTCAGGGTTTTGACCAGTCGATCTGTGACCGACCCGATTAAAAAGCGTTTGATGCCCGAGCCGCCATGGGTGGCTGCAATGACAATATCTATACTTTCTTCCTGGACAATCCGGGTGATTTCGTCGGCCGGGTGGCCCTGGGCGATAATGATTTGGGCATCCATCTTTTGTTCTTTAACCAGGTTGGTCAAAAGGGTTTTGGTGGTTTCTATCCGTTCTTGAGTCACTTTTTGTGAGGGGATATAGGCCTGGCCGTGGCTGGCCAGCATCACCATATCGGGCAAAACGTGGCACACATAAAGGCTTGCGTGGAACTCTGCGGACAGGGCTCTGCCGTATGAAAGGATAAGATGGGAAAAATCAGAAAAATCGATGGCACACAAGATTTTTTTTGGTTGGATTCTCATAATTTTCCTCCTTTAAAAAATGGTTTTAACTGCAATCTGTACTTTTACAAAAAAACCTGGAGAGAAAAAAAGGTGCTCGATTCGGTATGAAAATGTCACTTCCAATAAACCATTAGGAAGATACAGGCGCTGGAAGATAAGGAATCGTAAGCTAATTTCAACTGATCAAATTGTAATCTTCCTGGCCCGAGTCCGTCAAGGAAAAACATTTGGTCCGGGCATAATTTTCAGGAGATCTTCGCTGTACGATCCTTATCTTCATTATAAGAGTGCTGTTGTGCCCTGTCGTTTATAAGATCCCTCGGCTTTTGGCCATCCCCATCATCTGTTCCCCCATGGTGGCCGGTGGTATCCGCCGATCAATATTTGGTTTGTCCACAAGCTCAAGGGCGTCAACTGGGCAGGTGCTCACACACAGTCCGCATCCGATACATCGGTCTTTAACCATCTCAATCACCCCGTCTGTATTCAGGGCCAGGGCATTCATCTGGCAGCGTTCAAGGCAGAGTTCACATCCGGTGCAATCCTCATTGGCAATATGGATCGTATGATTTGAGAATACAATGCTGGCTGGTGCGGGATGCTTATTGATGGCACCCAACACACCGCAGCAATCTCCGCAGCAGTTACACATTCCCGTGGGATTCTGGGCGGTTGCCGGTTGGGTAACCAGGCCTGCTTCCCGGCAGTCATTGAGTATCTCAATGGCTTCCTCAAAGGGGATTTGCCGTCCCATCTGCTTGTCAAGGTAGTATTGACCCATGGAGCCGAACATAAAGCAGGCTTCCAGGGTTTTCCCACACCCTTTGTCCATAACCTTTGTTCTTTTTCTGCAAATACATTCTGCCACCACAATTGAGTCTTTGCTCTTTAAAATCTGGACAGCATCCTCGTAGCTTGCCACATGGTGGGTGAGATCAATGGATTTATTGACGGGAATCACCCGTAAAAAATGCGCCGCATTCTGTTGCATGGCTTGGTCAAATGCCTCGTCAAAATAGTCTCCCACCATTTTGGCCAGATCCTGTGTGAGATTTTTTACCTGAAATTCAAACAGACCATGGACAAAGGGGATGGCGCCATATCTTTTGGTGTCTCCTTTTTTCAGGCGAAACAACAGGCCTTTTCCCGCCATTTGTTCTAAGTGTGTTGCGGTTTCTTCCAGGGGGGCATGGAGACGATCTGCGATGATTTCGGGTGTTTCAAGGGCAGGGGACAGGGCCAGAAACAATTTGGCGTCGGGTTCCGTGAACAAATAGGTTAATATTTTGATTTCAATGCCGGAGGTTGTGGGGGGAAACCCCATGGAATAAAGATCCAGTCGTTCCTGCAATTGTCGGTAAATATCTGTTGTCATTTATCGGCTCCTTTGTTTGTTTATGATCGGCCTTACGTTTTAGGGCCTGGTGTTTAAGGGATCGGTTTTTTAAAATCTGGTTTTCTCTTCTATAAATTGGACCGCAAGCATAATTTCTTCCAACACCTGACCCGTGTGATTTTTTGCCAGGGTGTTCAGCAAAAATTTCGTCTCTTTATCTCCGATCTGCCCCATGGCCCAGGCCGCCATGCCCTTAATCCTCTCATCTTTGGTCTCGTTAAATGCCCGTTCAAGATCCGGCAGATAGCGTTCATCCCGGCTGTTGCCCATCACCCTTGCCACATTCATTTTCCATTTCCAAATGGTATCACTGCCCATATAGAACATATGGGGCCAAATCTTAGATTCAAAATAGGCAATGTCCATGTGGAGCAAACGGGCCAGGTCAAAATCCGTGGCCTTGGCCGCCACCCGTTCATTGGGCAAAAGCTTCTTTGAAAGCCAGGGCTGATTCCGGGGGCAGACATTCTGACAGCGATCACAGCCGTATACAAACATGCCCATGGGTTCTCTGAGTTTTAAGGGGGTGATCTTGTCTCCAAAATAGCTAAGATAGGAGATGCACTTCCGGGGATCAATTTTGCTGTTTCCCACAAGGGCTCCGGTGGGGCATGCGGCAATGCAGGCATTTTTACACCAGGAAGGGCAGTCGGTTTTAATGGAGGGGGTGTCTGGGGAAAATTCATGATCGATGACCACTGCTATGGGAAGGGTCCATGACCCGCCCCTTGCCACCTTGTTTGAATAAAAAAGACAATTTTTTCCAAAGGTTCCCAGGCCCGCCCTGGCGGCGGCCACCCGGTGGGGAAGATTAAAGGGCACCCGGGACTCAATGCCCGCATCCCTTAAAAACTGTCGGAAGGCTTTGATTCTTCGAGCAAGGCCATCCTTGGTCACCCGGTCATCATCCAGATAGCACCGGCCGAAATGGGCTTCCATTGCCGGTGGATATGATTTGTTAAAATAGGGTTCAATGAGAACAATGATGGTTTTGGCACCGGGTAAAATAGAAACTGGGTCCACCCCGTTTTTCAGGTCAAGTCCCACACCATCGGCCCATTCATATGCGGCGGCCCTTTCATCAAGCAGTCGTTTATGGTCGTCAAAGGGGGCGGCAGAGGTAAACCCCAGATCTTCAAACCCCAATTGGTGCCCCTGGTCAATAATTTGTTCCTTTGTAATCATTGCCGTTTATCCTTTGGATAAAGATTTGCGTGAATGAATTTCCCGCCATTATATTATTCTTATGGGTAAAAAATATATACAATTTGAATTCCGGGATGAAAAGTGGCATAAAGGACATTATGCATAGGTGATCGGGCAAAAAAGGGGGGGGGAGATATGAAAAAAATTTCGATTTTAATTTTGGAACAGTCGCTACCGTCGGGCATTGTCTCGTTTGTAGATGTATTAAAAATGGCCGGTGCTGTTTGGGATAAATTAAAGGGATTTACCGTGACTCCCCTCTTTGATCTTGAAATTGTGTCCATTGATGGCAAGCCGATCCGCTATTCCCGTTCGCTTGAAATCAAACCGGACAACCCCATCTCAGACGTGGAAAATACCGATTTAATAATGGTGCCCTCAAGCGGGTATGATATTTCGACCCTGGGGCCCTATCCCGGTGAAATGACCGATTGGCTAGCCCATCACCATGATAAAGGGACAAGGATCGCAGCCGGGTGTACCGGGGTATTTCTTCTGGCAGAAGCAGGGATTCTTGACGGGAAGGTGGCTACTACCCACTGGGGATATGTGGATCTGTTCAGACAAAGATATCCCCAGATTCTCATGACTCCTGATCAGATGATCACCGGGGAGGATAATATCTTTTGCGCCGGTGGCGGGAGTGCCGGGATTGATTTGTGTCTGTTTTTGATCGAAGGAT
>JAFLJU010000474.1 GCA_022712835.1 Desulfobacteraceae bacterium | reverse complement strand
TTGGCACCCGAAGTAAATTGGCCAGTTCTCCGGCAGAGCTTCGGGGAATCAGGGGGGTTGACAACACCACAAGATCCGTTTCCAACTGAACCGTCTTACCGGTAACCGTCTGGAAAAAATCCACCCGACCTTGGGTCACCTGGGGCGGATTTTCCGGGTCATACACATCAAAGCGAATCCCTTTGCCCCGGGCATCCCAGAGCATCTGTTCCTTTTGGGTACCATACATCTGCATGTCCCGATACAGCACCCGCACGTCCATAAGGGGATATTTGTCCTTGATGAGCATGGCATTTTTAACTGCAACCATGCAGCAGATCCGTGAACAATATTCTTTTCCTTTTGTCCTGGCACCGGCACACTGGATAAAGACCATTCGTTTGGGGATACCGTGGGTATCGTCAAGCTCGCCTTTTCCCTCTTTCTTTAATTGGGTTTCCAACTCCATAAGAGAGATGACAGGCAATGCATTGCCCAAAGCATCACCATTGGATTCTTTATACCCAAAGATTCCCTTTGGAATCAGGGGAACCGCACCGGTGGCCACCACAATGGCCCCCACTTTTTGGGTCACAAACCCATCAGGCGTATCTATTTTAACCTCAAAATTTCCGATATATCCGCTTGTTTCCGCTAACTTGGCCTTAGTATAACAGGTGATGTTGGCACGCGAGTTGACATCATTGATAATGGTATCCAGACGTGCCTTCGCTGTTCCGCCGGTTTCCATCCCATGCACCTGGTTTAAAAGCCCGCCCATTTGACCTGTTTTTTCAACCAGGAAGATCTCAAGCTCCATATCAGACAATGCCTGGGCAGCAGACAGTCCTGCAATCCCGCCGCCAACCACCAAAATTTTCCGGGTCAAAGAAGAGGTAATTTCATCCAGGGGCGCAAGTCCTGCGGCCTTGGCGACTCCCATGCGGATCAGGTTTTTGGCCTTTTGGGTGGCATTTTCCCGGTTGCCCATGTGAACCCAGGAACACTGATCCCGAATATTGACCATTTCAAACAAATAAGGATTCAACCCGGCTTCGGCACAGGAGCTTGCAAACAACGGATGATGGGTTCGAGGAGAGCAGGACGCTACCACCACCCGGTTCAACCGTTCTTCTATGATGGCTTTTTTGATCTCACCAATTCCCGCTTCCGAACAGGTATAAAGATTTTCCTTGGCAAAAACCACATGGGGAAGCGACTTTACAAACTCAGTCACATCAGGGCAATCCAGGTGTCCTGCGATGTTGGAACCGCAGTCACAAACAAACACCCCTATCCTGGGTTCTTCGACACATTTTACGCTCTTTTTATTTAACATAGTATCCAACTTATCTTTATCTATAATAATCCATACCCATCATAATCCACCCTATTTGTATCCACCCTATTTGTATCCACCTTTTTGTATCCATACTATTTGTATCCATGCTGGGCAGACCTAACCTTAAGATGCCTTTTTATGTTTCATAACCGCCTGAACCGCCCTTGCCGCGGCAGAACTTGCCTGGGCAACCGATTCCGGGATATCCATGGGGCTGTGGGAACACCCGCACACAAAGATGCCTTCCTTTGTGGTATCCAAAGGCTCACTAGGATCTGTTTTGAAAAATCCAAACCGGTCCAGCTCAATGTCCAATATATCTGCCACCATTTGGGTATTTTTCACAGGAGCACAGGCCGTTGCCAGAACCACCAGATCAAAGGGTTGCTTTATCACCTTTTGAACGCTGGTATCCTCATAGATCAGGACGGGGTTGTTATTTTCCCCTCTTGTAATCTCGGCCACCCGGGAGCGTTTGTACTCAATATTTGAATTGTTGCCCCCTCGGATTTTATATTCCTCAAACCCCTTGCCTACCGCCCGGATATCCATGCCGAAAATCACAGAATGGGTATCATTGTCATGTTCATGGGCAATGATGGCTTCCTTGATGGAATGCATGCAGCAAAATCCTGAACAAAAAGGATAAAACCGCAAATCCCTGGACCCCACGCATTGGATAAAAGCAATCTTTTTTGCGGTGGTAAACCCCTTGGCCTTAAGTTTTAAGGCCTGCAAGGGGCCATAAATCTCAAGATGGACTTCATATTTGGCGGCCCATTTATCGGCATCTTTTGCCAGATCCTCTCCGGCAGGAAGGGTCTTGGCCGTAAAGCTTGCGTAAAAATCGCCGCTTGCCTGGCCGTGTTTTGCTTCAAACCGATCCAGGGCTTTCTTAGATTTTTTAAGCTGTTTGGACAATTGAGAAATTTTGTCTTCCACCTTCCTGGCCGAGGGCCTATCAATATGGCCTTCCGTGGGGCCGGAAGCAGACAAAAACCGTTCAAACTCCATGGCGGTGATCACATTGTCAAGTTCTGCATATCTGTATTCCGGCATTTTAACCGGATCAAAAATATCATAACCCGTTGCCAATACAATGGCCCCAACAGCAAGATCGATAATTTTTTCCGTCTGATCAAAATTAATGGCATTGGCTTCACATTTTTTCTGGCAGATCCCGCATCGCTTCCCGGTCAGCACCCGGCAATGATCCGGGTCCAGCACATGGGTGGAGGGAATCCCCTGGGCAAACCAGGAATAAACCGCCTTTCTCTCCGCATGCCCCTCATTGTAAAGATCAGACACCGTTGTGGGACAGACTTCGGCACAGGCACCGCACCCGGTGCATTTGTCCTCTTCCACAAACCGTGCTTTTTTCCGGATGGTGGCCGTAAAATCACCCACCGTTCCCTCAACCTTCACAAGATCGCTATAAGCCATCAACTCAATATTGGGATGTCGACCGACATCCAGCATTTTAGGCGAGAGAATTCAGATGGCACAATCATTGGTGGGAAAGGTTTTGTCCAGTTGGGCCATTTTCCCGCCAATGGAGGGCAGGCTTTCCACCAGGTGAACCTTGAATCCCATTTCCGCAAGATCCAATGAACTCTGGATCCCGGCAATGCCGCCACCAAGGACAAGTATATCCGTTGTCACAATCTTTCCTCCTGTTTTCGCTATATCATCTTCACTCGTTTGTTTTTGCATTTTTTCTATCAATATCATCTATCATTATCTTCTATGCATTATTTTCTATCAATATTTTCTATCAATACTATTAGGCCACCTGTTTAATATCAGCAGGGCCTAACTCTTTTATCTTTTGGGTAAACTCATTGGCCACCTGGGCAAATTTATTGCCTTCGGCAGACGAAATCCAGGCAAGTTTCATACGTGCTGGATCTATCCCCAGCAAGTCCAAAAATTTTTCCGTCATCTCAAAGGTTTTGGCAGCTTTTACATTACCGTCCAGGTAATGGCAGTCACCGATGTGTCAGCCCGAGACCAACACCCCGTCCGCCCCCTTTTCAAAAGCCTTAAGAATATAATTGGGATTGATTCCCCCGGAGCACATCACCCGGATAATTCTCATATTGGTGGGGTATTGAAACCGGCTCACCCCGGCAAGATCAGCCGCCGAATAGGAGCACCAATTGCAGGCAAAGGTAATAATCTGGGGTTCAAATAGGTCGTTCATGGGTATTTCCTTATTATTTAATGCGGCCTTATCGTTTAATTAAGGGCGGCTTCAACCATCGCCAGCACTTCATTGTCATAGTGGAAAACACCGGCAGCACCGGTGGGACATGCAGAGGAACAAGCCGCACAGCCCTTGCACAACGCCTGCTGTACCCGGGCAAGCTTCACCCCGTTATCCGCTTCATAGATTTCAATGGCGCCAAAGGCACAGGTCTCTTCACAGGCACCACACCCCCGGCACAGGGCCTCATTCACAAAGGAAACCACCCCGTCCACCACCACACGCTCCTTGGACAATACCACGGTGGCCCTTGAGACCGCCGCCTTTGCCTGGGCAATGCTTTCTTCCACAGGCTTTGGATAATGGGCCATGCCCGCCAGGAACATGCCGTCGGTGGCAAAATCCACTGGCCGAAGCTTGGCATGGGCTTCCATGAAGAAATTGTCACCATTAAGGGTGAGTTTGAACATTTGTGCCAGGGCAGAATTTTCCCGGGGCTCAATGGCAGATGCCAGCACCAAAAGATCAGCTGTAATTTCCAGGGGCAGTCCTAAAATATGGTCCCGGGTCAGGACAACCAGGGAATCCCCTCGTTGTTCCACCACGGGTTTATTGTCAAGACTATACCGGATAAAAATAACCCCTTTATCCCTTGCCGCTTTATAAAGTAATTCCCGCTGGCCATAGGTTCGGATATCCCGGTAGATCACATAAACATCCATGTCGGGATTTGTTTCCTTGAGTTTAAGGGCAGATTTCACCGAATGGGTGCAGCACACCTTGGAACAATAGGGCCGGTCCTTGTCACGGGATCCCACACACTGAATAAACAGGGCAGATTGACAGGTTGCCACCCGGGGATCATTATTCTTGAACGCCGCATCCAGTTCCAGGTGGGTAACCACCCGTTCATCCTCCCCATACAGGTATTCACTGGGGCGACTCTCCTTTGCACCAGTGGTCATGATCACCGCCCCGTGGTCAATGACCAACTCCTTGGAAGCTGCGGTAACAACGGTTTTAAAATTCCCGATAAACCCGGATGTCCCGGTGACCTGGGCCTTTGTGTAAACATCCACCAAGGGGTGTTCTTCTACTTGCGTGACCAGAGCGGCCAGATTCTTTTCAATGGATTCGCCCTTCCAGGTCTGGTTCAGATAAAGGGCATTGCCCCCCAGCCTATCTTCTTTTTCCACGAGAGCCGTGGGAAACCCCTGGTTGGCAAGCCCCAGGGCACAGGAAATCCCTGTGATTCCACCGCCGATGACCAGACCTTTTTGCACCACACTTACGGTGGGCTGGGAAAGAGGCCGCATGAGAGCTGATTTTGCCACGGCAATACGAACCAGATCCCGGGCTTTCTTTGTGGCCAGGGCCGGTTCCTTGGAATGAACCCAGGAACACTGATTTCGAATATTGGCCATTTCAATGAGATATTTATTTAAGCCGGCATCCTTGAGGGTTTCCTGGAATAAAGGCTCATGGGTACGGGGGGTACAGGCCGCAATAACAATGCGGTTCAGCTTCTTTTCCAGGATCACCGCCTTGAGCTTGTCCTGGGTATCCTGGGAACAGGTGAACATATTCTCTTCCACATAGGCCACGTTGGGAAGGGTTTTAGCGTAGGCGGCCACATCAGGCACATCCACAATCCCGCCGATATTGGTGCCGCAATTGCAGACAAATACCCCGATACGAGCTTGCTCACCCACGACATCCATCTCTATGGGGTAGGTGCGGGTCTTTGTCAGAGTCCCCCGGGAGGGTGAAAGACTGATACCGGCATCGCAAGCGGCTGCAGATGCTTCCATGACGGCCAGGGGAATATCCTTGGGTTCCTGGAGGGCACCACACACATAAATCCCTTTTCGGGAAGTGCTGACCGGCTGAAAGCTTGTGGTCTCCACCAGATTATGCGCATTGAGCTCAATGCCCATGTCCCGAACAGCCTGGGCCAGGTCCTTGGGGGTTTCCATTCCCACGGACAATACCACCATATCAAAGACTTCCGTGATATTTTTCCCATCTTCACTCACATAGGTGCAGACAAGTTTTTGATCTTCATCCTCGGTGATGGAATGAATTCTGGACCGGACAAACCGAACGCCTTCGTCCTTGGCACGCTCATAGTATCTTTCAAAATCTTTTCCAAAGGTTCTCATGTCCATGAGAAAAATAGAGGCTTGGAACTGGCCGTCAATATGATCCTTTGTCATCATGGCTTCTTTAACCGCATACATGCAGCAAACAGAGGAACAATAGGCATTGTCGCATTTATTTTGGTCCCGGGATCCCACACATTGGAGCCAGGCAATTTTTTTGGGCGCATGCTTGTCCGGGTAACACTCGATGTGGCCTAGGGTAGGCCCTCCGGCAGACAACAGCCGCTCATATTCAATACTGGTGATTACATTGGGAAAATTGGCATACTGATAATTATCAAGCCCGGAAGGATCAAAGGGCTTGAACCCGGCTGCCATGATCACAGACCCCACATTCAGGGTGATGTCTTCTGCCACAGCTTCATAATTAATGGCCCCGGTGGGACAAACCTTGGCGCAGGTGCCACATTTGTCTTTGGTTAATTTAAGGCATTTGCCAGGGTCAATGGCATATTTTAAGGGCACTGCCTGGGGATAGGAGACGTAAATGGCTTTTCGTTTGGCGAGTCCCTCATCAAATATATCCGGGGTTTTTGCCGGACATTTTTTGGTGCATTCCCCACAGGCAATACATTTGTCCATGTCCACAAATCGGGGTTCCTGTCGTATGGATACGGTAAAATCACCCGCTTCCCCTGCAATGTTCTGGACGGTTGAAAGGGTGTGGAGCTTTATGTTTAAGTGCCGGCCGACCTCGACCAGTTTAGGTGAGATCACTCACATGGCACAATCATTGGTTGGAAAGGTCTTGTCCAGCTGGGCCATGACCCCGCCAATGGCGGTTTCTTTTTCAATGAGGTGAACCAGGTAGCCCGAATCGGCCAGATCAAGGGCGGCCTGCATACCGGAAATCCCAGAGCCAACCACCATCACCGAACCGTGGGGTGTTTTATTGTTTGCCATTATAATTACTCCAAAATTTTTATAGTGTCCCTTGTTTCAACTTAAAAATAGATCATCTCTTAAACAAGGTTATCTGCAAGAAATGAAACAAGGTCAATGATCGCAAGATCATGGTCTGTGTTTTTCTTGGCACAGGTCAAATGGATCTGACATTTGGGACAGGCGGTAATAATTGCCTTAGCTCCCACTGCCTCTGCCTCTTTAAGCCGTTGAATCTGCATCTCCTTTGAACAGGAGGAACATTGCATCCAGGCGGTGGTACCGCAACAAACGGCGTTTTCCCGGTTATGTTCCATTTCAGCAAGATCACAGCCTGAAACCATTTGGATCAATTGCCGGGGTGCCTCATAGATACCCTGTCGTCTGCCTAAGCGACAGGGATCCTGGAAAGTGACCCGATCAACGCTGCCGGCCTTAAAGGTCAGATCTGTTTTTGGCAGTCGCTCCGCCAGAAACTGGGTGATATGGCAAACCTCAAAGGGTAACGGCCCAAACCGTTCGGTATAGGCCTCCTTGAACATGGAATACCCTTCCGGGCATCCAAAAATAACGGTCTTGGCACCACTTTTTTCAATGGTTTCGATATTTTTTTGGGCCAATGTTTCAAAAGTTTTTTCATCCCCGCACCAAAAGGCATCATGGCCACAGCAGCATTCGTCATTGCTGATAACCGGGTCAATGCCCATTTTATTCAATAACTTCAAATTATTTTCAGCACTGGTGAGCATTTTAAGATCAAGGTATTCAAAGGCCACATCATAAAAGGCGATGCATCCGGTAAAATAAAAGTAATCCCCGGTATCTGAAATTTTACCCGCCGCCTTGGCCCACCCGATTCTGTCCTGTTTCGGTTTGACCCGGGCCCCCGCAGGTTTGGCCCGCTCCTGTTCAATCTGGGCGGCCTGGAGACTGGTGATGGTATGAAACATCCCGTGGTGGCTTAACTTCGGCAGGTTTTCCTGAAGCCGGGCCTTTTGGCGAAGACCGCGGATAAAGGCCGGAAAATCAATTTCAACCGGACATCTGTCCGAGCACCGGGAACAACTTAAACAGGCCCATAAATCAGGACTGGAAAGTATTTCCCCTTCTGGTTCCTTCATGGCGCGCTTGATCATCTGCCTGGGGGAAAACCCATCCAGCGCCATGGCAACGGGACAAGATCCTGTACAAACCCCGCACTCCATACAATAATCAATCTGCATTTCCGAAAGCTGCATATTTTATTCTTCCAAATTTGTGATAAAAATCAAATCCAAAGCATTCTTTTGGCATAACCAAAAACAATACCATATACCTGATGATCCTAAATGAAAGAGTTTCTTCCAAAAAAGATCATCTGTTGCTGTCAACTATCTTAGAATTTGTTGAATTTCTTAAATTTGTTCCGACGACCCTGCCGTACATTATACAAAAAATCAGCACTTTTCCCAATCCTAAGAAAAGACTTCACTGTAAAGACAAAAAAAACTTTAGTCAAGAACCATTTTTATATTTTTCCAATATCATATCATACTGTTTTGATAGGATTTCCCATGAAAATCGGATGGCATAATCGGACAAACTTTGACGCATGGGAAAAAACCGATCCGGGTCCTGCAAAAAATTTGCAAGTTTCTGCACCAGATCTGATGTGGACCTAAAAAGAACCTGTTCATGGAATTTTTCCGGCATGATTTCTGGATAGGACAACCGGTTGGGCAGCAAAGGGAAGCACCCGTGGCGGACTGCCTCCACAACAGATATACCAAAATTTTCCTGGATGGCCGTACTGACCACCACGCTTCCCTTTGAAAGCCAGGATAAATATTTTTCCCGTGATGAGACATAGCCGTATACCAGGATCTCTTCCTTAAACATCTCCTTGGCCGTCACAAACACCTCGGGGATAATATCGTATTGCTCCCCCAGAAGGGCCAGGTAAAAACCAACCCCCTTTTTTTTCAATTCAGAAAGAACCTTGAAAAACACTTCCGGCTTTTTGTCATAATCCCACCGGTGGTTCCAGATGATCAAGGGCTTGTCCAGGGTGTTTTTGTCCAGGGTAAAAGGGATTGCATCAAACCTGCACCCCGGATAAAGAACCTGGGCATTTTGCTCAAGTTCCGAAAGCATCCACTCAGGTCTGGTATCGGGCATCTGTTTGATCAAGTGCCTGGCTTCCCCCAAAAAAGCGCTAAAATGATATGTTGAATTAAAAAGGAGTCCATCCGCGGCAACGGCAGAAATAATATTGGCAAATCCCAGGTGAGACTCTTTTTTACCGTGGAATCCCAGGGGATAGGAAAGCTGATTTTCATGGAAATACATGACAATGGGCGGAAGGTTTCGGCCAGCCAGAGCCATAAAATCCGTTAAATTCATCATATCCGTGGTAAAAATCAGGTCATATTGGGCCAGATTTTTGATTTGGTTGATAAAATAAAGGGAGGCACCCTGCATTCTCCACTTCCAGAAACAGTCCGGCAGGGTAACAAGGTCCACATCATGGGATGAATGGGCAGCAAATCCCAAGGCAAAATCTTTATGGGATCCCCCAAAAAAGGGTTCAAGAAAGAGAATTTTCACTATTGTCCATCCTTATCAAAATTTTTGAATCTACTCTGTTTTGCAGATCGGGTCAACCGGGCCAATGTGGCGGTGGCCCCTGGAACCGGGTTCAATGGAGGCCATGACCCCTTAATCTTATTTTTGTGCTTGACTTGAACCCGGTATTTTCATAAAAAATAAATTAGCACGCACCTCGCTCAATCTGCTCACATTTCTTAATTTACTGAATCTGTTCTGGTATTCCCTTATGTTTAGCCCTTAATTTCACCAGAGAATAAGGAGACATCCATGGATCAGGACAAAACCATTTCTTTACCGGAACCACCGGATGATGAGTTTACCATCCGGTGCCCGAGACTTGGCCATGAAATCAATTACCCCTATTGCCGGTCTGAAAACAAGGGGCTTCCCTGCTTTAAAACCCTTGACTGCTGGTGCCATCATTTTGATGTACAGGCCAGTCTTGCGGCCCAGTTAACCCAAGACGAATTTAAACGGGTATTTCAGGACAAAGCCGCGCCTAAAATTTTCTCCCTGCTGGATCTTATTAAACAGGCCAAGCAGAATAAAGAAGGATCTGATTGATTTATCTGAAACAGGTCAATATCCATTCGGAAAAATTCCCCGTTCGGGATGCCTATCCTTTTAACCTGAAAATATTGCACCGCACAAAAGAAATGAGGTTCAACAAAGGCATCACCCTTTTCATCGGCGAAAACGGTACCGGCAAATCCACTCTGCTCAAAGCCCTTGCCAATCGATGCGGGGTTCACATCTGGCAGAATGAATTCAATTTAAGGGTGGAAGAAAACCCTCATGAGCAGGACCTGTATAAACATATCTCCCTTGGATGGACGAAGGGTCCGGTTCCCGGATCATACTTTGGCTCCCAGATTTTTTCCCATTTTGCGAAAAACCTTGAAGAATGGGCCCTCAATGATCCGGCCATGCTAGACTATTTTGGCGGAAAATCCCTGATTACCCAATCCCACGGCCAGTCTCTCATGTCCTACTTTAAGTCACGATATACCAGAAAAGGGCTATATTTCCTGGATGAACCGGAAACCGCCCTGTCCCCTGCCTCTTTGATTGATCTGTTAAATTTGCTGATCAACATAAACAAACAGGGTCATGCCCAGTTCATCATCGCCACCCATTCCCCCTTCCTCATGGCCTGCCCGGATGCCTTGATTTATACCTTTGACCCGGAAAGAATTGAACCCATCTCCTATCACAACACCCAGCACTATACCCTTTATAAACGATTCATGGAAAACCCGGATAATTTCATGGAGGGCTCCCCCGG
>JAFLJU010000489.1 GCA_022712835.1 Desulfobacteraceae bacterium | reverse complement strand
AACATTGTTAATCTAAAAGAATCCATGGAAAATGCAGGCAGCATGGGGTTGAAATATAGCGGTGTCGATGTCGATATCCTGCAATTGCGGCAATGGATAGATTCGACTGTAAACTCCCTTTCAAATGGAATTGCAAAGCTTCTAAATAACCGTGAAGTGGAAGTGGTCAAAGGGTATGGTCGATTTATTGATGACCATAAGATTTATGTTGAGGGAACCAATACCATTATCAGGTTTAAACATGCAATCATTGCCACGGGATCACGAATAAATGAACTTCCGGCCGGAATGAATCTGCCCGTCTGGACTTCGGCTATTGCCCTCAAGTTACCTGAAATCCCTGCTTCTCTTCTCGTGATCGGCGGGGGCTATATCGGTCTTGAAATCGGTCAGGCATATGCAGGCCTTGGCAGCAAGGTTACACTGGTCGAATTCAGTCCACGCCTATTGTCCGGTGCAGATGAAGATCTGGTGCAGGTCGTTTTAAAAAAATGCAAACAGCAATTTTCAGCCATCCATACAGGATCAAAAGTCAACACCATAGAGAAATCAGATGCCGGTTTTTTGGTCACATTTGAAAAAGAGGGCAAAATGATAAGCCAAACCTTCGATAGGGTATTGGCAGCGACAGGCAGACACCCCAACACCAATGATATCGGTCTTGATGTTCTAGGTTTAAGTCCTGATGAGAAAGGGCTGATTCCCACAGATGACCAGTGCCGAACTCAAAAAAGCCATATTTTTGCTGTGGGGGATGTGACGAACGGACCTGCACTTGCCCATAAGGCCGCCCGGGAGGGAAAGGTTGCCGCCGAGGTCATAGCCGGAGCATCTTCAGCATTTGATAACATTGCGGTTCCCGCTGTTCTCTTCACACACCCGGAAATTGCATGGACAGGTCTTACCGAAAAAGAGGCAGAAGAGAAAAAAATCCCCTTTAAAAAGGGTGTGTTTCCGCTTACTGCATTGGGCCGGGCTAAAAGCATTAAAAAGACAACGGGATTTGTTAAAATTATCGTCGATCCTGAAACCGACCTTATCTTGGGTATGGGCATTGTGGGCGAGCATGCCTCGGAGATGATCTCCGAGGGAAATCTGGCAATTGAAATGGGTGCATGCCTGGAAGATCTTATCGTCAGTATCCACCCCCACCCCACATTTTCGGAATCCATCATGGAGGCGGCTGAAATGGCAGCGGGTGGGTCTGTTCATATGTTTAGAAAGAGAACCTGATGTTGGATCGTTTAAGCCATGATATCATCCCTTTTCCCCAGGATGATCTGATGTTGAACACCATAAAAAGAGATGGAGTTTCCCGGTTTAATATTTCACCATTCTCCTTTCCCGCCATTGTTGTGGGCCGGGCAAGCAGTGTTCACAAAGAGGTAAAGTTGGCAGAAGCATTATCGGACAGAATACCAATTTTCAGAAGAAAAGGGGGGGGATGTTCAGTGTTCCTTGATCCTGGAAGTTTAATCGTCTCGGCTGTATTTCCTGTTGAGGGATATTCTGAAATCAAAGCGATTTTTAATAAATCAAATTTTTGGTTAATAAATGGCCTTAGAAAATCAGGGATTACATCCATCAGCCACGACGGAATCTCTGATATAACCATTAATAACAAAAAAGTAGGAGGATCTTGTTTTTATAGAACCAAGGGATTTGCTTATTTTTCAGCTTCAATTATAGTTTCTACGGATCTACAGATGCTGGAAAAGTACCTTTATCACCCCCCCCGGGAACCGGATTACAGAAACGGCAGAAATCATCTGGAATTTGTCGCAACACTTGATTCCTATTTTAAGGAGCTAAATATACAAGATCTATCCCATAGATTGAAAATGAATCTTGGGCCAATTAATCTATGAGCACTTAGTTGATCTCAAAAAGATTTGTTAAATTTTCTTACGAATTCAAGCATAGTGCTTTATCTTGGCAAACACCTCAGGGTTAGGTTTAGGGAGCCCCGCTATTTTCCAGGCAACAATCGGGTCAGGAAACACCTGATACTGACAATCTTTTGATTGCCCGACGTTTTTGCACACCGCTCTTATTATGGGAAAAGCTTCAAATTTTTTATAATAGTCTCTTATGAATTTTAGAATATCCATCCGATCATTGCTCAAAGGGCATTCCTTTGAAATACCCTCTTTATCTGCCAGAGTACATGCAACTTCTTCAGTCCAAGATTCTATATCATCAAGATATCCTTCTGGGTCCAATACCATATTTGTGTTGTTTTGATGTAAGGTCATGATTTTCACCTCCAAGAAACCCTCTATTTCAAGGACATCTTTTTTCTTTATAAATATTTCATATTTGCTATGTTATCCTTAAGCTGGGCGATTTGTAACCCGAGCCCGATGCACTGTTTCCCGTCCATGCAGATATTTGCATCTTCAGGTTCAAGATATGTTTTTAATTTAAGATTTTCTTTTTTTAAATGTACAACCCATGCATTATTATCAGCACTATATTCTACATTTATATCAATTCCACATTCTCCGATATCCGGGGAAACAGATCCTATTTTTTTACATATTTGATTTTTGTTATACATATCTCCTCCTTGTTATTTGTTTGGAAATTCAATCTCGCACTGATCATTCAAGTGGAGCCGGAAAATATAAATAGCCAGCGCAATGACCGGAACGGCCAGCACAAACCCGAAAATAGGCAACAGGGTAATTCCGATGACAATCAGTCCTGCGGCAGCGGCTAACATAATTGAACCCATCATAAGTTTGGAAATTTTCTGAGGAACACATTGTGTGGTTTTCATGACATTCTCCTTTATGTATTAACGAATATAGTCACAATTACATTAGGATGCAGGTCTTAGCGCGAAGACCGGTATCTTTAGCAACCGCTTTATAACATGCGCTCTGTTCTTGAATACTGGTTGTGCAGTAATCACAGGATCTGAGGGCATCCGTCATCCGTTTCTTTCCAAGAGTACTGCACATGGCAGCTTTTTTTTTAATAAATGATTTCATGTCCACCTCCGAATATGCTGTTTGACATGACAGTTTCTATATTATTCTTGTCATGTTATATTAACTAATAATATAAGACCGAACTAACATTATTCAATGATATATTCGGGGTCAAGGCTATTTATCCCATCTCAAAGGGATAAGGACCGGTATAAGGAGGAAAAGACCCCTATAATCTCCCCTATTTAGTGTCAGGTATTAATTTGCCGGTCACATATTTATGTAAAACACTTGCTATCAATGTTTGATATGGCAATCCTTCTTCCATTGCTTTTTTTTGAAGGCCCATTAAATCTTTTGAAGCCAAACGAATGTTAATCCGTTCATCTTTTTTAAGGCTATTCTTTGCTATTGCCTGATACCGTTTAGTTTCCTTTTTAACATCGGGAATGGTTTCCCATTCTCCATTTTCAACGGAGTCTAAAAGTGCTTGTTCTTCTTTTGAAAGTTTCATAATTATTTACCTCCTTCAAGATATTTTTTGGTCATTTTCCGACTTGGAATAATGGTTTTAAAAAAAATGGTTTTTTCATCTTCAACAAAATGGACCATGTGGACATACTCATTTATACTGAGGATAAAAATATTTTGGTTTGGGTATTGGGACTATTTTCCGTTGGGGAATTTGCCCCTGAGTGTGTCGTGCCGCTTAGATAATCCCCTTTTGGGTGGCCAACACTGCCGCCTGGGTTCTATCATTCACATTTAATTTATTGAAGATATTGATCATATGGCTCTTAACGGTATGGGGACTGATAAATAAAATACCGGATATTTCATTGTTGGTGTACCCCTGGGCAATATGCGCAAGCACTTCAATTTCCCGGTTGGTGAGACCAGAATCACTTTTCCCCAAACCCATGGGAGAATCTGCCTGGTTTTCATTTTGGTTATTCGCCCTGAGGGATGCTTCCAAGAAAAGGATTTGTTCATGCTGTTCCTGAATTTGCTTTTTTAACCCGGAGGTATTGAATCGTAAAGAAACTGAATTGACAACCTTTCCCATTTTATCAAAAACAGGATAAACGGCATTTTCGCTGATGGGAGAAATCAGACAAGGACATTTGTCTGCCATCACCCGTCCCCGGGTAACCCCAGCGGCAAAGGCCATGCAGGTTAAATACCCGCATTTTTGGCAATTTGTTTTGGGGAGGATTTTTAATATCTCGGTTATCGGTACTTGCTTTATTTGATCAAAATTTGGCCGGATCGTTTCTCGTTGATTGTAAATATCGTTCAAAAAACCCATTAAACTTACAATAAACTCCTTTGCCACAAGTTTACTCTCAAAGAAATGGGCCGCAACCACCTCGGGATACAAAAAACAGCGGTATCCCTCAAAAAGAAAACGAACATGTTCCGGTTTTTCATAATATACGGCTTCGTCCAATGCACAATTGATGTATGGAAATAATTGGCGCACATCCTGATCCAACCGGAATGACGCTGACCAGATCTTTGCTCCCGGTGCATCGGCATCCGGTGGTGGCTGGCGAAACGGCGGTATGATACATCGGAATTCAGAATATTTTTTTATAAACATGGGATGCCTCTATCTTATGGTTATCTAAGGTCTTCATTATTCATTCGAACCAAAAAATACAAGGACAAATCGTTAAAACCCCCCAGATGGGTGATGGAAAACCAATTTCAGAAGGATATAAAAGAATGTGTAACAAACTTCATTGGGTGAAAATTGTAAATCATTTAAGGAGAAAGATATGGCAGTATATGAAAGACTGGCAAAGCACCTGGACATGCTTCCTGCGGGTTTCCCTCCCACCGATTCAGGGATTGAGCTTAAGATATTAAAACGTCTGTTTACGCCTGAAGAGGCTGAGGCCGCAATGGCCCTTACCCTGTTTCCTGAACCCGTGGAGGCCATTGCAAAGAGACTTGGCAAAAACACACCAGAGATTGAAACTTTTTTTTACAGCATGTCCCAAAAAGGACTCATCGGCCGGACCGGCAAAGAACAGAATCATTACATGGCCGCCCAATTTATTACCGGTATATGGGAATACCATGTGAATACCCTGGATGAAGATCTAATTTGCGATGTGAATGAATATATTCCGCAAATATGGACTAAACGCTGGGCAAAACTAAAAACCCAGCAAATGAGGGTGATTCCGGTGTCTAAAAGCATCACGGCCGAAATGAATGTCATGCCCTATGAAGAGGCGGAACAAATCATAAAAAAACAATCAAAAATTGTGGTTGTGCCGTGTATCTGCAGAAAAGAACAAAATATGGTCGGACACGGATGTGACAGGCCCCTGGATACATGCTTAATGTTTGGTCCCAGTGCCCATTTTTATGAACAAAACAAGATTGGAAGAGCTGTCACCCAGGATGAAGCCCTGATAATTTTAAACCAGGGCATTGATGCGGGTCTTGTGCTTCAGCCGTCAAACGCTCAAAACCCACGGGTGCTTTGTATGTGCTGTGGATGCTGTTGCTTTACACTCAAACATCTCAACCAAATGGATGCGCCGGCCAAGGTTGTGTGTTCAAATTATTATGCCCGGGTTACCATAGAAGCGTGCACAACTTGTGGTAATTGTGAAGAAATCTGCCAGATGGACGCCATCACCATGGAAGCCATCACCATGGAAAACGAATCAGCCGATGTCAACCTGGATAGATGTATCGGATGCGGCCTTTGTGTTTCAAGGTGCGAATTTGGCGCCATCACGCTTGTGGCAAAAGAAAAACCGGAACAATATGCTGTTCCTATCCATATTGTTGACACTTATATGGATATGGCCCGGGAAAGGGGACTTATACCGGAAAAATAACGACACCACATTGTAAAACAAACCAGGAGAGGCCGATGACAAACTGTAAACTGACAGACTGTGACCTGATAAATAAAGAACCGATAAACAAAGAGCCAATAACCGATGTTGCCATTCGATTCCAGGACTGCGATCCATTTGGGCATTTGAATAATGCCAGATATATTGATTATTTCATAAACGTTCGTGAAGATCATTTGGCCGATGAGTATAACCTTGATATTTATGAAAGACAAAAACAGTTTCACACCAACTGGGTGGTTTCAAACACGAAAATTGCCTATATCTCACCTGTTTTTTTCAGGGAAACTATTTCCATCGAAACAAAATTAATTGCCCATACGGGTGGCTCCATTTTGATGGAAGGGGTGATGTGGGATAAGAAGCGTTACCGAATAAAATCGGTGATTTGGATTAAATTCACCCATTTTGATCTGGCAAACAAAAAACCTGCTCAGCATTCCGACGAGCTGATGGAACTCTTTGGTAAAATTTCAATTGGTGGGATACCCACCCAAAATTTTGATCTAAGAGTCAAAGAGATGATTGCCCGACAAACGACGATGGGGCGAGGGGATTCTTCAGTTTGACTATAATAATCAATAGAATAGTCACTATAATGAAAAGAAAATTTTGGAAATTTTTCTTGAATAAATTTGCCCGTTGTGCAAAAAACTCCTTGATAGAAAACCAAGAATCATTCACTCCAAGAGGCTTTTGGGATTCTTAACTTAAAGATAACCTCACATTGAACAAAGGGAGTTGATATGAATAGAGAATTAAATGCGATCCTCACCATCCTTGCAAACGGGTATGATGTTACCATTGAGATTAATGGTATTGATATTGGCACCCGTGGTCAGAAATCAGAATCTTTAAAGCTATTTGGAAAAGATAATCCAACGGCTCCGGTGTTACCCGAAGATATGAAAAAACAGATCTGTTTGCAAGAGGGGGAAAATATAATCACGATGAATTGCAAACGCGTTGATGAAAATTCCGCGTCTGAACTGACCATTGAACTACAGGCCAGAGATCTGTTTGTAAATGGAGCGACCAATTTTTCCCGAAAAGAAAAACTTACCGTCGGTGAAGAAAAAAGCATTACCGACACCTTTACCATATGAGCACTATTAGAATTGAACAACCAGGAGTTGTAAGTGACCGGATAACCCTGCTGGGGCGTAATGAGTCTTGTGTGTACCTGGTGGATGGCCGGGATGAATATGCCATCCTCGGGGGCGGCATGACCTATATTGTTCCGGATGTGATGGCCCAGATCAAAGCCGCCGATATTGATGTTAAAAAGATCAAACGACTGGTCCTCCATCATTCCCATTTTGATCATGTGGGCATTGCCCCTTTTTTAAAACAGGAGTGGCCCTGGATAAAAATCACCGCCTCTGTCCGGGGAAAACAACTCCTCGCACGGGAGGATGTGGTGGCCAGCATTGTGGGGTTCAACCTTATGATGCTGCCCAAAAAGGATGAGTTGGCCCGTGTTCGGGATAGCCTTGATATCAAAACCATTGGGGTTGATGAGACCGTTTCCCAGGGAGATGTTCTTTCTTGCGGAGATCTTGATTTTGAGGTCATTGATGTGCCCGGTCACTCCTCCTGCTCCATGGCCATTTATATTCCTGAGGGAAAGGTGCTTTCCGCCTCGGACTCTGGGGGAATCATTTATGGGGATATGGTATTTGCTGCGGCCAACTCCAATTTTGATCTTTACCAGGAAAGCTTAAAAAAATTGGCCGAATATGAGGTGGCTATTCATCTTTTCGAACACTATGGGGCCCTGATACAGCCGGCAGGCAAAGGGTTCATGAAGCAATCCATGGCAGATGCCGGGACCATGCGGCAATTGATTGAAAAGATCTATGACAGCACCCGGGACGAACAAAAAACGGTTGAAGAACTGCTGGAGCAGATCTCAAAAACGGCCTCGGGCTATTTTCTACCCAAAAAAATCATGGCGGTGGTCCTGGGTCAGATGACAAGGTTCATTGCAAAACAGCATGGGGCAAAAAGATAAAAGGCAATGCCCTACGGCATTGCCTTTTTGTATGGTTTAGAGGGGATTGATTATCTGGTGTGTCTTCTGGCGATCCCTGCCAACCCCAGAAGGCCGATACCCAACAATGCCATGGTGGCAGGTTCCGGTACAGGATTCATGT
>JAFLJU010000184.1 GCA_022712835.1 Desulfobacteraceae bacterium | reverse complement strand
TGCCCGCCTTGGGCAGCGCCCCCCATGTAAGCCAGAGATCTTGGGCCATATTGACCCACAATGGAGTTCATTTTATCTGCAATCTCATCAAAGGCCTGATCCCAGGATATCTGTTCAAATTTGCCGTTTACTTTTTTTAATGGCTGGGTAAGTCTGGCTTCCTGGGATTGATGATGCAAAACATTGAGTCCTTTTCTGCAGACATATCCTAAGCTTCTGGGGTTTTCTTTGTCCGGTAGAACCTTTACCATACGATCATTTTCAACCAAAATTTTAAGTCCGCAGTTCTGAGCGCACAATACGCAGCCTGTCTGATGCCATTCTCCCATGTCTTTATCCTTTCATGATGATTTGTTTTCTTTAAAGAATTCCTCTTTCTCTTGCCATTGTAAAATAGGTCTCAAACACATTTTCCGATGGTTCATATTGATCAGCTTTTCCTTTTTTTACAAGGGCAATTGCTTGAGAGGGACAACTTGGCGAGCAGCCACCACAACCAATGCATCAATTTGTATCCACCACAGGGAGACTAAGCTATGCTATATTGCTCCTTAAGCAGATTGCAAATCCAGTTGTGCAATGGATCTTGACTGGAACGGGGATGCCAGGCAACAACTATTTCAAATTCGATTGGTCTCTCATTTAACTCAAGGATCGTTAAATTATTATTTAGAGACACTCTGGATGGTAAAAAGGCAATTGCATCTGTTGCTTCGATATATCTGGGAACAACGGAAAAACACGGAGCAGATACAACTACATTTCTGTTAACGCCAGCTTTTCGAAACCAAGCATCGATAGAACCCCGGAAATTTGGCCTTGAGGGTGAAGCACTGATTTGTGGGTGAGATGCAATCTCTTTCAGACTAAGTTTTCGATTCGCTAATGCAGACCTCTTTGAAGCAACACAAACGTGGTGTTCTGTAAACAAAGTTATATAGGGGTAAGAATTAGGAATAAAATCAGGAACTGCTATTGCCAAATTCACCCTGCATTCCACCATTAATTCGTGAAAATTATCGACATCAAGATCTCGTATGATTAGTTTTAGACCTGGTGCCAACAACCTGATTTTTGATAACAAATCAGGCAAGATAATCTGTTGCGCATAATCTGTCGCCACAATCGTATAAGTCGTTTCCTCTCGTGCGGGGTCAAAGGAATCAGGACTCAGTAATTGTTCAAAATCATTAAGAATCGTGTCAACTTTTTTTCCTAACAATTCTGCCAGAGGCGTTGGAACCATTCCATTACTTTTTCGAAGAAACAACCTATCCTCAAAAATATCTCGCAGTTTCCTCAAATGGTCGCTGACGGCCTGTTGTGTCAGGCCTACCTGACCTGCCACACGAGATACATTTCTCTCCCGCAACAATGCCTGGAATATTCTAAGTTGCCTTATTTCTAATATATCAATCTTTTTCATACTCTACCTCCCACAAATTTTACTTGTATCACTTACAAAGACAATCTGTTTCTAATTGTATCTATGGAGTGTTAATATGTCAATATTGCTGTCGGTGTGGAAAGGATCACTGCAATAAATAAATATTATAATTTCATTTAAATTTGGAGATTTTAGGTAATGAAAACAATTCTTGTTATTGGTGCTAAAGGTAAAATGGGGCAAGCTGCCCTGACAGGGCTGGAAAAACATAAAATTATTACAGCCAGTCGTTCGGGTGATGGATGCGATTACAAAGTTGATATTACAAGTAACGAATCAATTAGAAGTTTTTTTAAGGCAGTTGGCAATTTTGATGCTGTGGTTAATACCGTTGGCTTTTGTGAATATGCTGACTTTGTCGATATGACCGAACAGCAGTGGTTGACCACAATAATGAGCAAGATGATGGGCCAGATAAATTTGGTGCGCATCGGTCAGGAATATATTGCAGATCATGGTTCATTTACACTAATTTCAGGTATCCTTAATGTTAAACCAATTCCAATGGCAATAGCAGATGCAACAACAAGTGGTGCCATTGATACGTTTGTGAAATGTGTTGCTTTTGAGCTGCCAAGAGGCATTAGGATTAATGCAATTAACCCGACAGTACTGGAAGAAGCATGGGATGTTTATGGGGATATGATGCCTGGTTTCCAACCGGTTCCCGGCCATTTGGTCGGAAAAGCGTTTGAACGGTCAGTTGATGGATTTCTAACAGGTAAAGTACTTTTTGTTGATGCTTAAAGTGATTAATGTTTTTTCATTCTATTGAATCAATTATGGTAAAAAAAACACAATTCATATGAATTATGGCCAATACCACACATGGTATTGGCCTTTTTCAACTAAAAGTGGCACTGACTTTTTCGAGCTCTCACCACCTTCCTGTCCAGGTTTGCCCCTCCAGTTATCTCTGGTTCATACTCTTGTTACAATTTGTAAAGCAAATTAAATTTTCAATTAACACTCTTGCAAAAAGAATGGTTCTGCAAGAGCCACATACCACTGTAAGTTTTTAGCTGTTTCTTGACAAACGTCAAAAAAGATTTTACTTAAACGCAAGCAAAGGCAGGCAAACTATGATGCCTATTATATGCGGTACCGTGG
>JAFLJU010000061.1 GCA_022712835.1 Desulfobacteraceae bacterium | reverse complement strand
ATACCCACAGTGACTTTTTTGGTCAGACCGATACGGTCGGGGTTGATGTCTACCTGGATAATGGCTGCATTTGTGGGCCAATAGTCAATACCGTAACCGGGCAGGGTTGAAAAGGGGTTCAGTCTGCTGCCCAGGGCCAGAACCACATCAGCCTTGGCAATCAGTTCCATACTGGCTTTGGAGCCGTTGTAGCCCAGAGTACCTGTGTACATGGGATGGCTGCCTGGGAAAGCATCGTTGTGCTGGTAACCGCAGCAGACCGGTGCGTCTAATTTTTCGGCAAGCTCCATGGAATCTTTAATGGCGCCACCGATGACCACACCACCACCGTTGAGAATCACGGGAAATTTGGCATTGGACAAAAGCTCGGCTGCCTTGGCAATGGCTTCTTCTCCACCAGAAGGACGCTCAAAATCAACAATAGCAGGCAGTTCAATGTCAATGACCTGGGTCCAGAAATCCCTGGGGATGTTAATCTGGGCAGGGGCAGAGGCACGTTTGGCATTCATGATGACCCGGTTGAGAACCTCGGCCACTCTAGAGGGATGCCGCACCTCTTCCTGGTATGCCACCATATCTTCAAACAAAGCCATCTGGGGAACTTCTTGAAAACCGCCCTGACCCATGGTCATGTTGGCAGCCTGGGGAGTAACCAGCAGCAGGGGAGTGTGGTTCCAATAGGCCGTCTTTACAGGGGTAACAAAGTTAGTGATACCAGGTCCGTTCTGGGCAACCATCATGGACATTTTACCTGAAGCACGGGTAAACCCGTCTGCCATCATACCTGCGTTACATTCATGTCCGCAATCCCAAAAGGAGATCCCTGCTTTTGGAAACAGGTCGGAAATGGGCATCATGGCTGAGCCGATAATACCAAAGGCATGTTCGATGCCATGCATCTGGAGTACTTTTACAAAGGCTTCTTCTGTGGTCATTTTCATGGGTGTCTTATCTCCATCTTATTAATTTCATTGCTGTCCGGCTTACCCCTGGTCCGTTCCCGGGCAAGTTGATATCTGATATGTGATATATCAGCAATGACAGCATGTGTCAACGTATGGCTTTTCTACAATCAAATATCGTGCCGAACTGCCATTAGGTTTGGAGAAATTTCTTTTTTTATTTCACAAGAGCTCTATTTACATGGGTTTGAGGGGTTATTTTCATATTCATAAATTGAGATTCTACTCAGTTTGGTTCATGGCGTGTTTTTGTGAATTCGGGCAAATTTGCCCCAACCACAATGTGATATAGGGGGCTTGGCTTATAATCTTTCTTTTTAACTATCTAAAAATGCAGTCTTTTTTTGATACAATTTATAGTTGGGGCGTTTTCTCCCCATTTGGTTTGATTTTCTGTGAATCTGTGATCTGCCTTGTGACAAGGGGATGGAGCGATTTTTGAGATTTAAGGTGGGGCGATAGTGCCCCTGACCTATAATCTCTGGGATGAATGAATCTTCATACAATAATTTAGTTTATCAAGCAACCATGGGTACCTTGGCTGTTTCGTCAAATTCAAGTTACCATGGTGGCACAGCGATTGCAATTTCTCATCCTAATTATGGTGAATAGAACCCCGATTTTCAGGGAAAAAATCAAGCCTTACAAGGAGAGTATCTCGATGAAAAATGGTTTTTGGTCCAAAAAATTAGCAGGTCTGACAATGATTGCCTTTGTTTTTGCATTTACTTCACCCGTATATGCCAAAGCATGGAAAATGTCCTTTGGTGATGCAGCAGGGGGCACCCAATGGGAGACCGGTAAAAAATTTGCAGAAATTCTGGAAGGCAAAGCCAAGGGTAAGGTTAAATTTAATTATTTTCCAAACGGCCAGCTAGGAAGTGAGCAGGACACGGTTAATGATTGTGCCATGGGTACCCTTGACTTCTCTGTACTGGCTGTAAACAATTTAACCCCTTTCTCGCCCACTGTTGGGGTTTTGACCCTTCCCTATGTTATCCAGGGTTTGGACGATGCCGCAGCCCTTACCCAGGGTTCTCTGGGAAAAGAGCTGACTGAAAACACCCTTCGTGATGCTGGTGTTAGAATCCTTGCATGGACCTATTCCGGGTTCCGGGTACTGACCAATTCTAAAAAACCTATAAAAACCGTTGCAGATTTGAAAGGCCTGGTTATCCGGGTTCCCAAGAATGCAATCATGATCGATTCTTACAAATCCTGGGGAATCAACCCCACACCAATGGCATGGTCTGAAACCTTTACTGCCCTTCAGCAAAAAGTTGTGGATGGTCAGGACAATCCGTTTATCACTGTTAATGCCATGAAATTTTATGAAATTCAGAAATATGTAACTACCCTGAGATACCTCTTCTCTCTTGAGCCCATCATCATGTCTGAAGAGCTGTTCCAGAAACAAACTCCTGAAATGCAAAAAATGATCCTTGAAAGTGGTAAAGAAGCCACCGCTTACAGCCAGCAATGGTTGATTGATACTGAAGATGCCATTAAGAAATCCCTGGTTGAAAAGGGAATGATCATTGATGAAGCGGCTGACGGTGAAAAAGAATTTATCGAAAAAGCCACCAAAGCTGTTTGGCCAAAATACTATGACAGCATTGGCGGAAAAGACAAACTTGAAAGCGCTCTGAAAATTCTTGGACGAAGCCTCTAAGAATCAGTGCCACTTTAAGAATAGTTTGCTTTAGAAAAATCTGCAGGGGGAATCTTTTCCCCCTGCAGGTTTCTTAAAATTAATCTTATTCGATGCCGTCCGATGTTGCCCGATCTTAGCCGACCATTGTAAGGCTAAGGGCGAATCATATACAAAGGGAACCACATGACTAAAAAACAGATTCTTTTCAAAATACTGGATAATTTTGAAAGCTATGCATGTCAGTTGCTGCTGGCATTCTTTGTTATCCTGCTTTTTCTACAGATCCTATTGCGTGAATTTTTCCAGTATTCCATTTCATGGGGAGAAGAACTTGCCACCTATCTTTTTGTCTGGTTTGTTTTTCTGGGGGCTTGTTATGCCTGCAGGTTAGGTGCTCACAACCGGGTCACTTTTCAGTTTAAAATACTGCCAAAAAAAATCAGCACGGCAATCGAAGCCTTTTCAGACCTGGTTTGGATTGCCTTTAATCTATATTTCATTTATTTGAGCTATACCTTTGTTTTTGTTAAAATGAATCTGTTCTGGAAATCTCAAACCATGGGTATCCCCATGAAATATTTTTATATGATTCTTCCCTTTTCCTTTGCCCTGATGGCCGTTCGTGTCGTCCAAGTTAATTATATTAAATTTATCAAACATGAAGAGATCAAGGATCCAGATGCCATTGAAATTGGAAAAATTTCAGATACCGGCCTGGACGCCCCCTCCATTGATTCGGATAATGATTTCACTAAAAAGCAGGAGATAAAATAAATTGGAAACATCGATAGTCTTTGTTTTATTTGGTACCTTTATTGCCCTGCTGCTCATCGGAGCGCCCATCTCAATTTCCCTTGGGGTGTCGGCTGTCGTGGCTTTTTTATTTCTGGATGAAAATCCCATTAAACTGGTTCAAATCGCCTTTACCTCT
This sequence comes from Desulfobacteraceae bacterium, assembly GCA_022712835.1. Next base: position 12,502 of record JAFLJU010000061.1, on the reverse strand, counting down.
GTGGGCTCGTTTCCCTTGATGGCCCTTCCAGCTTTTATTCTTGCAGGATCCCTCATGGAAGCTGCCGGGGTCTCCAAACGCCTGGTCAATCTGGCAGAATCCTTTGCAGGTCCCATGACCGGCGGAATCTCCTGTGCCACAGTCATTGCCTGTATGTTTTTTGGCGCCATATCAGGGTCTGGTCCTGCCACCACAGCTGCCGTGGGTATGCTCATGATTCCGGCAATGATGAACCGCGGGTACGACAAGGGATATGCCGCGGCTATCACAGCCTCTTCCGGTGGTCTGGGCGTGGTGATACCCCCCTCTATTCCCATGGTTATTTTTGGTATCTCAGGCATGAGTATCATGCCGCCTCCTGAAGCCATTGAAAAATTCGGCGCTTTTCAGACCGTATCCATACCCAAGCTGTTTGTGGCTGGATTTTTACCAGGCCTGGTTATTTCCATCAGTCTGATGATCATGAACTATTTTTTATGTAAAAAATATGGCTACAAGGGACTGACCGATCGTTGGTCTTTATCAACCATCGGGCATGCCTTTAAAAGCGGATTCTGGGCTATCATGGCTCCCGTCGTTATTCTTGGTGGCATTTATACGGGTATGTTTACCCCGACCGAATCAGCCATTGTTGCTATTTTCTACACCCTGTTTGTGGGATTTTTCATCCACAGGGAATTGAAATTTAAAGCCATCATGAAAGCCCTGGAAACCACCACCTGGCTGACCGGCCGTGTATTGTTGATCCTTTTCACAGCCACAGTATTTGGACGCCTCCTGGTGGAAAATCAGATTCCCGCCATTGTGGCCACAACCATGCTTGAGGTGACCTCAAATCCCTATCTCATCTGGGCCATGATTATATTTTTCCTTCTTTTTGTTGGTATGTTCATGGAAACCCTTGCCACCATAATGATCCTCACCCCTGTTCTGCTTCCCATCATGTATAACCTGGGTATTGATCCCATTCATTTTGGTATTGTTCTGGTGTGTTGCTGTGAGATCGGTTTTCAGACACCGCCCTTGGGAGAGAATCTATTTATTGCCTCGGGCATTGCAGATGTCAGCATAGAAGAGATCTCCATCAAGGCCATTCCCTTTTCCATCGTGGCAGTGATTGCTGTGTTTATCATCGCCTATGTCCCTGAAATTTCCCTCTGGTTCCCCCGCCTGCTGGGGTACTAATAACCTTTCCTTGTGTTCCCTGATGGCCTTTGCCTAGGGGAACACATGGAACCCCTCCCTTTCTCCGATTCCGGGCGCTTCCAGGACCGATCACCCCAGATCTGCAAAGGTATCTTAAGATTGTACTCCCGCAGCGATGATATTATAAGGTGTTACAGCCCATAGCGTTTGATTTTTCTAAAAAGGGTTTTCCGATCCATCCCGAGCATATCAGCAACCATTCCTTTCCTTTTCTTGTTGCGGATTAATACCTGTTTAATATAGTTTCTCTCAAACTCATCAACCGCCAGTTTCAGGGTTTGGGTTTTGTCCGGGGCTGAGGATAAAAATTTGCGATCCAGACTTTCCGGGTCCAGAAAATCCAAGGTTCCCAGAACCATGAATTGGTAAACCATGTTCTGGAGCTGACGGATATTGCCTGGCCAGACATAATTTATAAGGGAGGTCATCATTTCAGGGGTGAATGATGGCCTGTTGACATCTTTGGGATAGGAATTGAGAAAATGTTCGATGAGCAACGGAATATCCTCGGCTCTGTCTTTCAATGGCGGAATGGTAATGGGAATGATATGAATTCTAAAGAAAAAATCCTCCCTAAGCTTTTTTTCGCGAACCCGTTGCTGAAGGTCCCGGTTGGTTGCACAGACAAATCTAATATCAGTTTTTTTTAATTCAGTGCCGCCCACGGGAATATACCCGTTTCCATCCATAACCCTGAGCAGCTTAACCTGCATGGAAAGTGAAATTTCACCAAGCTCATCCAGAAAAAGGGTGCCCCGATCCGCCATGTCAAGAATCCCCTTTTTATCGGAATTTGCCCCGCTGAACGCCCCTTGTTTGTGACCGAAGAATTCACTTTCAAATAGGTTTTCAGGAATGGCACCACAATTGATGGGGATAAAAGGATTTTCTTTTCGGGAGGAATTATTATGTATTGCCTTGGCTACAAGCTCTTTCCCTGTGCCGGAAGGACCGTAAACAATCACACAATCATCCCCGGCTGCGGCCCGGAGAATAAGTTCATAAACCCGCTGCATGGCAGGGGATTTGCCCACAATATCACCAAATCTGTCCGGGTGAACCATTTTGGATTTCAACACCTGGTTTTCCTTGACAAGGGCCAGAGATGCCTTCTGTTTTTCTGTGACATCGGAAATCACCCCTTCTGTACCAAGCAGTTGCCCCTGGGTGTCATATACTCCCACCCCCTGCTCCAACACCCATTTTTCGTCTTTGGATGGGGTTTGGATACGATAGAGCAGTTCATAGGGTTCGTTCTGTTCAAGGGCCCGCTCCACCTCTTTTTTGATCCAGAGTCTGTCTTCAATATCAGCAATCTGGTTATAGTGACGCCCGGGCTGCCGGGTAAAATGCTTGGGCAGATATCCGGTGAGGTGTTTGCATCCGTCACTGATAAATCCCATCTGCCAGTGACCATCAAACCTGGATTCATAAACCATTCCGGGCAGGTTGCTGATCAGGGTGTCCAGTTTTCTGCTTTTTTCAGCCAATGCCCTGGAGATGATAAGATTTTTTTCCCCCAGTGTCCGGTGCATCTGTCTGAGGGTTAAATGGGTTTGAACCCTGGCAAGGACTTCAGATGAATGGAAGGGACGGGTGATATAATCCACGGCTCCCAGCTCAAACCCACGGGTTTTCTGATCTGCCTCCTCCATTGCCGTAATAAATATGATGGGGATGTCCCGGGTTTCAGCCTTTGATTTTAACCGGCGGCAGACCTCAAATCCATCCATTTGTGGCATCATGATGTCCAGAAGTATGAGGTGGGGAAGCTTTTGGTACACCCGTTCAATGGCCTCTTTGCCGCTTTTTGCAATGGTCAGGCGATATTTCCCCTTGAGGGTGCTGGCAAGAATGTCAATGTTGGTTGGACTGTCATCCACGATCATGATCAGGTTGTCACTTTGTTTCATGGGACCTGCCTTCTACAATTGAAAATAGAATTTTAACGCTTTCCTTGGCCAGGATATGGTCATAGGATGCAATCTGGGCGGTTAGTTTATCCATAACCGGGTGAAGGAAAACACAGTTCAGCTCATTTATAAGGGATTCAAGTTTTCCAACCTCTGGAAAGGTTAAGGCCTGTTCCAGGCGGGTGAGGATTGACATTGTTTTCACAGGGTCAATGGCAAGGGGTTGGTTATCTTTTTGGGTGTCCTGGCGATCCGATACAAGGGCCTTAATGGAGGCAAGTACAATGGTTAAAGCATTTTCCAAAACAGCAAGCCCTGATTTTTTCATTTCAGGCAGGTCCTGGGTCTGACGGAACAATGCCTCCATGTCTTGGGCAAGTCCATGGAGGTCCTGGGCCCCAATGCCGGCAGCGCTTCCCTTAAGGCTGTGGACAAGGGTGATCACCTGTTCCCTGTTCTGGCTTTCCCAGGCGGTTTCAATGGCTGTAATAATGGATTCATGGTTGGTAAAAAAGGTTCCCAATATTCCCACAAATATGTGTTCCTCTATGCCCAGGTTCTTCACTGCGGTTTCAAGCTCAATACCGGGGATACGTCTGGGCAATAATGGGTATGATTTTTTGTGGACAGCAGGAATAAGGGCTCCAGAGTTAAGGGCAGATTCCCGCGTTGGTTTTTTTTTCTGCTCTAGGGGCGACGATACTTTCTTTGGGGAAGGGATGAGCCGGACCAGGGTGTTAAATAATTTTTCCTGGTTAATGGGCTTGGAGATATATCCGTCCATTCCCGCAGCCATACATTTCCCTTCGTCCTCTTTCAATGTATGGGCGGTCATGGCGATAATGGGCAGAGTTTTAAGTGTTTTTAGCCTGCGAATGGCTCTGGTGGCTTCAAGCCCATCCATCTCCGGCATCTGGATATCCATGAGTACGGCATGGAAGGTTTCCTTCTCAACGGATTCCACCGCTTGTTTACCGGTTTCCACCAGTTTGGTATCAATGCCCACAAGTTCCAGCACTGCCTGTATAATTTCCTGATTGGTGGGGGTATCCTCGGCCACTAGAATTCTTTTGCCCTTGAGAAGGGCCCGGTAATTTGAGATGGAATGGGATTGATCTGCCAGCAATGGGGCGACCCTGGAATTGGGATCAGGATTTCCCGCAAGCCGAAAAGGAATAGTAAATTGGAATCGGCTTCCCCTGTTTGGGTGGCTTTCAACTGAGATGTTTCCGTTCATCATTTCCACCAACTGGCCGCATATACTCAGTCCCAGACCACTGCCGCCGTATTTGCGGGTGGTGGAGGCATCCACCTGGGAGAAAGGCGTAAACAGAAGGTTCTGGTGCTTGGTACTGATGCCGATACCTGTATCTTCCACAGTAAACTCAACCTCAGCAATTCCTGGTTCGTCATTTATTTGTTCAGGGGTTTCAGACCCAGTGGGGCCTGGTTCTTTGTTTGATAAACCCCCGGAAACAAAAAGGGTTATTTTTCCGCCTTTATCCGTAAATTTCACGGCATTTGCCAGCAGATTTGTCAGAATCTGTTGAAGCCGAAAAGAATCTCCCATGAGGTGGGTTGGGGTTCCTTGTTTTATCTCAACCACAAAGGAAATATTTTTCTCAGACATTTTGTGCTTAAACAGATTGGTGGTCTGGGACATGAACTGGTCAAGATCAAAGGTGTGGACTTCTATGTCCAGTTTGCCAGCCTCAATTTTTGAAAAATCCAGAATATCGTCAATAACCCCCAACAGGGCCTGACCAGAGGTCCTGATGATATTAATATACCGGGCAATTTTACCGGGTGGGGATTCGTGCATCACAAGCTCAGATGCCGAGATTACGCCGCTTAAGGGGGTTCGGATTTCATGGCTCATATTGGCTAAAAAATTACTTTTGGCCTGGGTGGCGGCATCGGCTGTTTCCTTGGCTTTATTTAATTCTCTATTGGTTTTTCGTAATTCTGCTGTTCGCTCGTGAACCCTTTTTTCCAGTTCGTGGTAGGCGGATTTCAGTGCTTTTTGTGCGTTTACCCGCTCACTGATGTCATGGATGGAGCCAATGATTTTAATGGGCTCTCCCTGGATATCCCTGATGAGCATGGCATTCATGGAACAGTTGAGTGTGTCTCCGCCGGGTTTAATCAACAGGGATTCATGGTCAGACAGGCGTTCATCCCTGGTGGCTTTTTTAAGCATTTCTTTAAAATCAACTGGATTGACAAATATCGAGGCCAGGGATTTCTTCAAAAGGGAGTTCCGGGTGTAACCGAATACTTTTTCAATGGATGGACTGATTTCCAGGATGATTCCCTGGGGCATGATCTCAAAGTACACATCCTGAATATTTCCAAAAATACTTCTATACTTTTCTTCACTTTCCCTGAGTGCTTGCTCCACCATGGTCCGTTGCACCAATTCCTGGTTGAGTTTTTCCGTTCTCTGGTTCACCTGTCTTTGCAGGGCTCGGTTCCAGATGATGATGGCGATAAGTCCCAGGAAACTTAGGGCAACACCGGGAAATAATATTCGGGTAATCCATTTTAAATCGGCGGGTTCATTGATTTCCAGACTGATCCATTTGCGCAAAATGGATTTTTTCTGCTTTTCCGAGGTTTGTTCGAGAACCTGGTTCAGTATCTGCCTCAGTTGAGGATTGTCCTTGCCCACGGCAAAGGAGATATCCAGAACCGATACCGTATCCCCTGAAATCTTCAAATTTGAAATTCCCAGACGCTCAATGTGGTGGGAGGCGGTTGCCATATATCCAACCATGGCATCGGACATGCCGAATGATACTTTTTTCAGAGCTGTTTCAATATTGGAGGCCGGGGTGATATCCAGGTCCGGATGGGTGGTTTCAAGTATGTCCTTCCAGATATAGTTATAGACCACTGCCACTTTCATCCCTGCAAGTTTATCCAAAGACATGGGTTCTGTAACTGCTTTTCTAACGATGATCACCCCGGAAAGCCAGGCATAGGGCTGGGTAAAGTCCATGAATTGTTTGCGCTGTTCAGAAGGGACTGCTGCGCCCAGCATATGGATTCCGCCGGTTTTGAGTCGATGGATGCTCTCTTCCCATGAGTGATCTTTATCAATGTTGAATACCAGGCCGGTTCTTTGTTCTACCAGGGCAAGAAAATCTGCTGTGACACCCACATACTGATTGTCTCTGTCCAGGTATTCAATGGGGGCAAAATCCAGATCAACCCCAACCATGATCACAGGATTTTTCTGAATCCATTCTCTCTGGTCAAGGGTGAGTTTGATCCTGCCCAGGTCCTGGGTGTCCACACTATTAGGGATTGTATGGGTGCCAGTCAACAGATAAACGCCAGTTAAAATACTGATAAGCAGAACCAGGAGCAATCCATAGCTGTACTTGAATAGAAAAAAATTTTTCACACAATTATTTTATAACAAAACACCGCGGGTTTCAAGAGTACATGGGGTTGCCTTATATAATTATTGTTCGCATCTTGACCAAATTCATAAGTGCTCCTATATTAGATGGTTATGAATTTTTATAAAAACACCTATGATGTCATTGTGATCGGTGCCGGTCATGCCGGTTGTGAGGCAGCCCTTGCCGCAGCCAGGATGGGATGCCAAACCCTTTTACTTACCATTGACATGGACAAAATTGCTGCCATGCCCTGCAGCCCGTCCATCGGCGGCATGGCAAAGGGGCAGCTGGTAAAGGAAATTGATGCCCTGGGAGGTCAGATGGCCAAGGTATCGGATTTTTCGGCCATCCAATACCGAACCCTGAATACTCGCAAAGGCCCTGCGGTTCATTCCACCCGGACCCAGAACGACAAGGTCATGTATTCACAGCAAATGAAGGCGGTACTTGAAAAAACCCCGAATCTTGACCTGAAACAGGCCATGGTACAATCCCTTGTCATGGAAGGCCATAAGATTAAGGGCATCATTGACCAAACCGGATTTGAATACATCTCAGCTGCCGTGATCATTGCCACGGGCACTTTTTTAAGGGGCATGATTCATATCGGCGCCACCCAGATTTCAGCCGGCCGGGCAGGAGAATTTGCCGCCATAGGACTGGCCGAAAGCCTCGCCGAGATTGGCCTTGACATGGGCCGGATGAAAACCGGCACCCCGCCTCGGCTCCATGCAGACAGCATTGATTTCTCCCAATTCAACCTCCATGGGGCAGATACAATTGTCAAACCCTTTTCCTTTTCCACAAAAGAAATCACCAACCCCATGCTGCCAAGCTTCATGGGGGAGACCAACCCTGACACCCATGAAATCATCCGGCAGAACCTGAAATTTTCAGCCCTCTATGGCGGAAAAATCAAGGGGAAATCGGCCCGGTATTGCCCCTCCTTTGAAGACAAAATTGTTAAATTCCCGGACAGGGACAGCCATCATGTGATTCTGGAATATGAAGGAATTGAGTCCAAGGAGATCTATGCTTCCGGCCTTGGCAACTCCATGCCCCTTGAGATCCAGTACAAAATAGTAAGGTCGGTACGGGGGTTAGAACAGGCCCAGATAATGCGGCCAGCCTATGCCATTGAATACGATTATGTCAACCCGTTGGAACTCACCCCGGGCCTGGAAGTTAAAAAAATGGCAGGCCTTTTTCTGGCCGGACAGATCAACGGGACTTCCGGCTATGAAGAGGCAGGGGCCCAAGGGTTGTGGGCAGGTGTCAATGCCGCCTGTCGGGTCCAGAAAAGAGACCCCTTTGTCCTGGACAGATCCCAGGCCTATATGGGGGTCATGGTGGATGACCTGGTTACCCGGGGAACCCAGGAACCCTATCGCATGTTCACCTCCCGGGCAGAATACCGCCTTTTATTGAGGGAAGACAATGCCGATTTGAGACTTGCCCGGATGGGATATGATTATGGGCTGATCGACAAGGAGCAGCTAGAATTCTGTGAGGAAATAAAACGCCAGGCCCAAAATGAAATTGACCGGGTGAAACGCACCATTATCAAGCCGAACGATGCGGTCAACGCCTTTCTTGCCGATCACAATACCACTCCCATTTCAAACGGTGTAAAGCTTGAACAATTGTTGAAACGGGCGGAACTCAATTATGAAGTTTTAAAACAAATATCTCCCGCGCCTGTTTCCATTGACGCCCGGGCCCAAACCCAGGTGGAAATCGAAATAAAATATGAAGGATACATCCAGCGCCAGCTCAATGAGATCGAAAAATTCAAAGATCTTGAAAAGATCCGAATTCCATCGGATTTTGACTATACCAATGCCCATGGCCTTTCCAATGAACTCAGGGAAAAGCTGACTCTTATACAGCCGGCCTCCCTTGGCCAGGCATCCAGAACCGACGGAATCACACCCGCGGCTATTTCAGTTTTAATGGTGGCCATTGCAGCCTTCCTTAAAAAACAATGAATCTTGACTTGATCGGGTTGGCGCTTATTATTTAGCTCAATATCATAAACAATTGAATATACAAAATATGAGGAAAACAATATGGCAGATGATTATTACAGCATACTGGGTATCGCCAAAACAGCAAGTCCTGCAGAAATAAAAAAAGCATACCGGAAACTGGCATTAAAATACCATCCCGATAAAACCGAGGGAGATAAAGCCCTTGAAGATAAATTTAAAAAAATCAGTGAAGCCTATGCGGTGTTGAGTGACCCTGAAAAGCGGAACCAGTATGACACCTACGGATCTGCCGATTTCAAGCAGCGGTTTTCCCAGGAAGATATTTTCAGAAACTTTGATATGGGGGATATATTAAAGGAATTTGGTTTTGGTGGGGGCCGGGGAGGTTCCCGGGGCGGATTCTCTGGCATGGGGGGAAACCCCTTCGCCCAGAGCAGTGGTGGTGGCTGAGGTAGCCGCCAAGCCCCAGTTCGGGGCAAGGATCTTGTATATGAACTTCCGCTAACCATTGATGAACTCATCAATGGCACCCAAAAAACCATCACCATCAGCCAGGGAGGAATTGCCACAGCCATCGAAGTTAAAATTCCCAAGGGACTGACCCAGGGGAAAAAAATCCGACTGACGGGAAAAGGAGAGACAAGTACCAATGGCGGACCAACGGGCGATCTGTATATAAAATCGAGCCCCATTACAGAGGAAGAACTTTCCATTGATGGCAACGATATTTCCCTTACCCAGGAGGTGCCCCTGTCCCAGGCCCTTCTCGGAGGCAAACTCCAGATAACCACCCCTTCTGGCAAGATCATCAACCTGACCCTTCCCTTGGGAACAAATCACAAATCAAAAATGAGAATTCCCAACCATGGAATCCCCCAGATGAAAGGAAATGGTTGCGGAGATCTCTTTGTTGTGATTAATATAATAATGCCAAAAGAGCTAAACAAAAAGCAGACAGACCTTATAAAGAAACTTGAACAAACAGGATTATAAAGCTGATGCCAGAATTCATCCCCCTGATTTCCGAAGAAGAAATCAAAGCCAAGGTTCAAAAGATCGGCGAACAGATTGCCGAGGATTACACAGGCCTGGACCTTGTATTAATTGGTGTATTAAAAGGATCCTTTATTTTCCTGGCAGATCTGACCAGGGCAATCTCCATTGACCATGAAATCGATTTGATCGGAGCATCCTCCTACGACGGGACCACATCCACCGGGCAAATTGTCTTTACCAAGCAGCCGGATTTAGAACTGGAAGGCAGGGATATTGTTCTGGTGGAAGATATCGTGGATACGGGAAATACCCTGTTAAAAATCATGGAGTTCATCCGACTCCTGAATCCCAGATCAATCAAAATCTGTTCCCTGATTGACAAACATGAACGCCGGAAAGTTGGCATTGACGTCAACTACGCCTGTTTTTCCCTTGAAAAAGGATTCATTGTCGGTTATGGACTTGATTACAATGAAAAATACAGGAATCTGCCTGCAATCTATGACCTGAAATTGTAAGAAATAGGGGGAAGCGCAATGATTATTACCTGCGAAGAGTGTTCAACACGCTTTAACCTTGATGAATCCATTCTAAAGCCTGGGGGCTCAAAAGTACGGTGTAGTTTGTGCAAACATGTTTTTACCGTCTTTCCCCAGATTCCTGACCCCCTAATTGCATCTGATTTCGAAGAAGAAACCGAATTTGACCTTCCAGAGGAGACTATCCCGGAAGGATCTGAAGCAGATGGGCTTGAAGTGGATGCGTTTGAAACGGATGGGCTTGAAGCGGATGGGCTTGAAACAGATGATTTTGAGGCCGAGAAAAGTGACCTGGCGTTTGAAGAGTCCGATTTTGATGAAACTGATTTTGAGTTAGACAACCTGGACTTTGAAACAGAAGGCAGCCCGGAAGAGGATGAAACCGGCCTTGAGATGGGCGCTCCTGTAGAAAGCCCTGCTAGTAGCATTGAAATCAGCTTTGATGAAGAAACAGATCCTCTTGAAACCCAAGGCAGTTTGGAATTTGATGAGGATGACCTCATCTTTGATGATGCAGATATGGAATTTACCGATCCAGAACTTGAGATAGCCCAGGAAGAACCCGTCGATTTTGACAGCATGGATCAGGAGTCCCTTGCCCTTGAAATAGATGACACAGAAGAAACAACTCCAGAGATAACACCCGAAATGTCACTCGAAACACCACTCGAAATATCAGAGGATGAATTCGAGGCAGACCTTTCCTTTGAAGATGATCCAGATGCAGACCTGGTTTTTGAAGAATCCGGCTCTGAACAAGAGTTGGACCAAGTGTTGGAACTGGATGCCACAGACGACCAGAACATGTCTTTTCCCGACCTTTCCATGGAAACAGATAATGACCCCCTGCCCCAGGAATCAAATCAGGAATTAGCACCCAACGACCTTGACGAAGAACCATTTGAAAAAGACCCCTTTGAATCTGCTGACCATGAACTGGATGAGTTTGATTTCGAAGAAGAACCGGACCTTCCCGATAATGAGATCCAATTTGAAGAGGATGCCAAGGAACCAGGGAATGATTTTTCTTCATACGACCAGGTTCTGGATCAGGACACTGAGCCCGAAGAAGAGGTTCAATACCCGGTGCCCCCTGAGATAAAAAAACCGGAAACAAAAGCACCAGAAACAACAGAAGAAAGCACAGAAGGACTGACTCCCCCAGAACTGGCGCCGGGAAGGCCCAGACAACGAGCCAAAAGATCTGCCATGGCAAGTCCCATCATGTTGTTGGGACTGATATTTATCCTTGTGGCAGGTGCCTATATTGCCAGCATGATGCTAGGATATAAAATTCCCTATCTTTCAGATGTGAACATACCCATCCTGGAAAATTTATTTAAAAAGGAACCCACAAAAAAAGTGTCACCCAAACCGGTTCCCAATGAGGCAAGTGTCAACGGTAGATTTATTTCCAATGATACGGCCGGGGAATTATTCATTATCAGCGGGCAGATTACAAATCCGGCAACCATACCTTACAGCCATATTCAGGTCAAAGGAACATTGATCACAAAGGGGAAAGTGAAGGCCCAAACCCTGACCATATTCTGCGGCAATAGTATCTCCGAAGAGATACTGAAAACAGGAAATATTTCGGATATCCACAAGCAGCTGCTCATAAAAGAAGGGGTCCACAACTCAAATATCAATGTGAAGCCAGGAGGAGTTGTGCCCTTTATGCTGGTTTTTTCAAACCTGCCAGATAATCTGGAAAACTTCACCGTTGAGGTGCTTGAATGATCGAGACCGAGGGGGCATTATTTTTATTATAGGCATAATAAAAATAGTGATTGACAGGCACGAGAAAATAATGATATCTTTTCTGGGTTTTTCGGCGACGTAGCTCAGCTGGTCAGAGCATGCGGCTCATATCCGCAGGGTCCGGAGTTCAAATCTCTGCGTCGCTACCAAAAATATACAATGCCCCTCAAACAATTTGAGGGGCTTTTTTTTTGCCCGACCGTTTTGCCAAGTCTTATTTTATCGTTTTTTTTTAAAAAATAACGCTGACCTTGACTTTTTTTGACTCAGACCAAAGAGTATGTTAATCTTCATCAAATAAAAAGAACCCTTTATAATATGGGAGATGCTATGCCAGGTGTGTATGAAATTTATGTAAAAGATCATTTTGCAGCAGCCCACGCCCTAAAGGGCTATGATGGAAACTGCTCTAGAATCCATGGCCACAACTGGATTGTTGAAGCCTATATCCAGTGCACAAAGCTCAACAAACTGGGTATCGGCATTGATTTTAGGGATGTCAAAGGGGTGGTGAAGGATGTATTGAGCAAGCTGGACCATACCAATCTCAACGAGATTATGGAATTTGGAAGTATCAATCCCACTTCGGAAAACCTATCAAAACTTATCTACAAAGAGTTATCCCTACGCTTGAACACAGAGCATATTAAGGTGACCAAAATAATGGTATTTGAAAGTCCGGG
>JAFLJU010000060.1 GCA_022712835.1 Desulfobacteraceae bacterium | reverse complement strand
CTTGCTTGAAAATGCTCCTCAAGTTCCTTGATATGGGTGGAGACAGTTGGTTGGGAAAGATTTATGGCCTCGGATGCCTTTGAAAAACTTTTTTTTTCAACCACCGATACAAAAATGTGAAGCTGCCATAAATCCATTTTTAGTCCTTATTGTTGTGTCGTTTTTCCTAGGTTACCTAACATTTTGGAGAGGTGATTGAAAGATCAGCAGTTCAGCTTGGGGAACTTTTCCATGAGCTTTAGTTTTACAGGCTTAGGTACCATGTCTGAAATGTCTCCGCCAAATTGGGCGGCTTCTTTTATGATGGAGGAACTGGTAAATATCCACCGCAGACCCGTCATGAGGAATACCGATTGAACATCTTTGCTCAATTTACGGTTCATTAGCGCCATCTGGAACTCATTTTCAAAATCAGAAATGGCCCGCATACCCCGGATGACAGCCACGGCATTTTTCATCCGGGCATACTCCACCAGAAGCCCATCAAAGGTATCCACCTGTACGGGTTTGAATCCATTCATGCTATCTTTGATCATCGCCACCCGTTCTTCGGAAGTGAACAATGATTTTTTAGACGGATTGTGCAGGACGGCCACAATAACCTCATCAAAGATTTCAAGGGCTCTTTCGATCACATCCACATGACCGTTGGTCAGGGGGTCAAAAGAGCCAGGATAAATGGCGATTCGTTTAGCACCTTTTTTTGCAGCACTTTTTTTTGTATCAGTCATTTTTGTCAGATCCTTTGTTAATCACTTCTTTTCGTAAAAAGGAGATAAAAGTCTTTGAGTATTTTTTTTGACGGTAAATGTCAAGCCCATTGGATACTTTTGTAAGGGGATTTTTAAAGGATTGCTCGGTAATAATAATACCCTCGGGAGCCAGAAGATCGATAAAACCAGCCTTTGCCAGGGTTGTCTCAATGTACCCCTTGTCATAGGGCGGGTCCATAAAAATCAGGTCAAAGGGAGTCTCCGCCAGGGTATGGGGGAAGGGCAGGCCCATAATATCATGGTGGATCAGGGTGGCCTGTTGGTCCATGTGGCACCGATCAATATTTTTTTGGATAATGCCACAGGAAGAGGCGGCCCCATCCACAAAAACGGCATGGGCAGCTCCTCGGCTCAGAGCTTCTAGTCCCAGGGCACCGGTACCGGCAAAAAGATCCAAAACCCTGGCATCCCTTAACTTTTGTCCCAGTATGTTAAACACAGCCTCCCTGACCCGGTCCGATGTCGGCCTGATATCATTGCCCGGAAGATCCGCAAGTTTTCGTCCCCTAAGGTTCCCGCTGATAATTCTCATCAAGGCTCCTTAAGGTTTCGAAATATGTTTTTTAATGTAATGGACGCTGGTACCGATTCTTTTGGCCGTTGCCTTGAGGTCTCCTTGGTCCAGCTCCATTTTCCTGCGGATATATTCTTTTTCAAAACTTTTTCTGGCAAGATCCAGGTTGTCCATGTTAAAAAGTTCCTGCCGTTCCATGGATTTATCGGGTGAAGGTTTCGGATTATAGGGCTGGGGGATATCCGTAATCTCGATTATATCCCCTTCCACCATGATGGACAGACGTTCCATCAGGTTTTTTAACTCCCGGACATTTCCCTGCCACTGGCATTGATTTAACAGCGCAAGCGCTTCAGGCGAAATGGTTTTTTTGGGTACTGAAGCGTGCATGGCCATCTTGTCAAAAAAGGTTTCCACGAGCAAGGCAATATCCCCTTGCCGATCCCGTAGGGGGGGGACATGGAGGGGGATGACATTGAGTCGGAAGAAAAGATCCTGCCTGAAATTGCCCTTGTCAATCTCCTGTTCAAGGTTTTTGTTGGTGGAGGCAATGAGCCGGGCATCCATGAGAAGTGTCCGTCCGCCACCGACTCGCTGAAAGGTTTTGGATTCAAGGGCCCGTAAAATTTTAGCCTGGGTATTGATATTCATATCTCCGATTTCATCCAGAAAAAGGGTTCCCCCCGAGGCCAGTTCAAATGTTCCATTTTTTTTGGAGGTGGCCTCTTCAAAGGCGCCTTTTTCATGGCCAAACAATTCACTGTCGATGTTTTTTTCAGGAATCGCGGCACAATTGATAATAATAAAGGGTTCTTCCGGCCGGTTACTGAACTGGTGGATGGTTCTGGCCACCATTTCTTTGCCTGTTCCGTTCTCTCCGGTGATAAGAATAGAGGCGTCTGATGGAGAGGCGGCCATGATTTCCTGGTAAAGTTTTTGAACCGCCGGACTTCTGCCGGTAATGGAGTTTTTTTCGATGGCTTTTTTACGCAGATAAATATTTTCTTCTTCAAGTTTACGAAAATTTAATGCGTTGTTGATGGTCACCATGACTTTGTCAATGGACAGGGGTTTTTCCAAAAAATCAAAGGCGCCGGATTTTGTGGCATCCACTGCCGATTCAATGGACCCGTGTCCCGTGATCATGACCACCGGAAGATTGGGTGACATCTTTTTAATCTCTTTTAGGGTATCAATGCCGTCCATTCCGGGCATCCAGATATCCAGCAGAACAATATCAGGAGATTCGGCTTCTATCTTTTTTAGGGCCTCGTATCCGTTATAGGCATGCATCACCTCAAAGCCATCATCTGAAAGGATTCCCTCAAGGGAGTCGATGATACTTGATTCATCGTCAACGATTAAAACTGCCGGGTACATATGATAATTTCCTTATCTTGGTTATAAAATTTTATTCCCATCAAGATCCGTTTTCTTTTTCTGTGTTGCGGCCGTATCATGCCGGAAGCTCAATGATGAATTTTGCGCCCCTGGGCAAATTGTCCTGGACCCGGATCACGCCGTTGTGGTCTGAAATTATTGAATTCACAATGGCAAGGCCCAGTCCCATACCCGTTTTTTTAGTGGAAAAATAGGGTTCAAATAATTTAGTTTTCTCAATGTCGGAGATTCCCTTGCCATTGTCTGCTATTTCAATCCGGACAATTTTTAAAATGGGGTCATAGGAGACATCAATGAGAATGATTCCCTCTTTGTTCACCGCATAGACCGCATTGTCAATCAGGTTGATAAAGGCCTGTTTCATATGTTGGTGATCCAGTTTCAAAAAGGGGATATCTTCTCCAAAATTCGACTGGATATCCACCCGTTCAAGTCCTTCTTGGTATAGCACAATGGTTCCTAAAATGACATTTTCAATCCTGTCCTTGGAAAAATTGGTGTCGGGAAACCTGGCAAAAGTGGAGAACTGGTTCACCAGGTTTCGGATCAAATCCACATGTTCCACAATGGTATCGGCGCAACCGTTAAAGATAGGGTCGTCGATCTGTTTTCCATATTTACGCTTAAGCCGCTGGGCAGATAATTTTATGGGGGTCAACGGATTTTTTACTTCGTGGGCAATCCTTCTGGCAACCTCCCGCCATGCCACCATGCGCTGTGCCTTTTCAAGTTCTGTGACATCATCAAAGACCAGCACCGCCCCGATGTTTTGATCGGTATCATTTTTCAGGGTGCTGTAATGGAGTGAAAAGTGTTTGGGTGTCCCGGAGATGCTTGCGGAAATGGGGATTTCAGCATTCTTGAGGCCCTGGACGGCCTGGTCATAGATTTTGTTGGCCGTCAGAAGATACTCCCCCTTGAGCACCTGTCGGAAGTTTTTATTCAGGATATTGAGGCTATTGATCGCCAGCATGGATTCAGCGGCCTTGTTAATGGTGGTGATGAATCCTTGGTTATCAATGGAAATCACACCGGCGGAAATGTGTTTGAGCACAATCTCAATATATTGCCGGCTTTTTTCAAGTTCCGTATTTTGTCTTTTGAGCATCTCCCCTGACAGGTCAATCTGTTTCCTTCCCGCTGCCAGTTGTCGGGTCATGGTGTTAAAGGATTTTATCAGGGTTCCCAGTTCATCATCGGTTTGAAAGTCAATCTGGTAATTTAAGTCTCCATCTGCAATCCTTTGGGTTCCTTCTGCAAATTTCATGATGGGAATGGTAATGGATTTGGCCATTTGAAATCCAAACCAAATGGCACAAAAGACCACTAGTAACGCCACAATTGACAGGGCAATATAATAGGAAATCTGAGCCGGTTTTTTGGTCAGTTTGAGTTGTTGATATTCTTCAACTCCCTTTAATATGGCGTTGAGATTTTCTGATAGCTCAGGTGATACCAGGGTGGTGATCACAATAAATCCCTGGGCTTTAGAAGGTGCAACGCCAAAGGGAATCGTGGAGATGGTCCGTAAAAACTCCCCTTCGTCCAGGGCCTGGTAAATGGTATTGCTGGCTTTTGTTGGGGGGATTTTGGTCAGATCTGCTGTGGTCAATAACCCAAAGTAAAGGGGCTCCAATTCGCTGGCCAGAGAAAGGCAGGCCCGTTTGGCATCCTGGGTGTAAATCTCAACCCCGTGGCGGTTAAAGGCCCTTTGGACTACCTGGGTATACCGGGTCAATTGTTTTCTGTTCTTGGGTTTAAGTAATTTTCTTGAATCAATTTGAAAGGCCGCTCTTTTGGCGAAAAATTCATTCTGGGTTTCAATATATTCATATAATTTTTGCCCCACGGCAAGAGAGCTGTCCAGGGTTTGTTCCACGGGTGCATTGAACCAGAAGGCAATGGAGGTTGAGATAAATTGAATGGAAAAAAAGAACAGCACGGTGGTGGGTAACAGGGCCAGGAATATAAACGCCGTGACCAACCGCGTTTTTAACTTGGAGCCCAGAATATTGTTCTTTTTTTCGACATACAGCTTTGCCAGGTTACGGAAGACCAGCAGGAACAGGCCCAACAGCAGCAGCAGGTTGATATTGATCAGAATAAACATCACAACGGTGCTGGATAGGGAAAAATCCGTTCCAAAGGGGGTCAGCCTTGTCTCGATAATGGTAAGCCCCCCGACAATGATCAGGATAATCAGAATGAGAATTCCTTCTCTTTTTCTTCTGGACCGTCGCTGGCTTGAATTTTCTTGTTTCTCGTTCATAAAATGGGTCGTTCGGTAGGGTCTGGTACAATCTCAAGGTTAATAAGTAAAGTTTATCAAATACCAATCGGTTTCAAAATCCCAAAAGGAGACAAAAAATAACACATAGTGAAGGGACAAGGGCAGGGTTACCTTGTCCAGTTCCGCTTTAATCCGGATCTGGTATTTATCTCCTTTGATTAGGTTTTCCAATGGAATGACACGAAGATTGTCCACTTCCGTCATCCAGGATTTGGCCTCTTCAAAGGATTTGGTGACAAAGGGTTTTTCATCTTTCCAGGGCCGTGAAATCGAGAATTCTTCTTTCAGGGAATTGTATTTAACCGTGGATTTTATCTGGATATCGGCAATCTCCTTGTCCAGCAGGGAATTGCTGACTTTATACAGGGAAACATAAAAGGAAAAAGTGGTGGGAATTCCATTTTTAACGGCCTGGTTGATTTTATCAGTAAAGGCATTTTTTACTTCAAAATAGGTGAGAAGGTCATCCCGTGTGTTGGCCAGTTTGATATTGGCAAGCACGGCATTGTTATCATCGGCAAAAGAACCCATTGGGAACCAAAGCAGTACCCAAAAAATAAAAACAAGGGGGATCAGATTTGGTTTTACCGGCAACAATAATTTCATGGTCAGGTATCCTATTCTATCCTTGTGGGTCCGGTTCTATCCTTGCCGGCCCGGTTTCCCAGGAATCTTTCTTGTCAAGAAAGGTTTTAATGAACAAATGGTTCAGGGTGTGCCCGGATTTATGGGTAATAATATGTCCCTGGATGGGCATGCCCAGAAGGGAAAAATCCCCCAAACTATCCAGCAGTTTATGCCGGACAAACTCATCGGGATACCGCAGTCCCTCCTCATTTAAAATTCTATCTTTATCAATAACGATGGCATTGTCAAGGCTTCCTCCCTTGCCAAGGCTAAATCTTCTCAAAAGCTCAAGGTCCTGGATAAATCCAAATGTCCTGGCATGGCTAAGGTCCCTCTCAAAATTATTTTTTGCCCGGTCATAGGTGATGGTTTGTTTTCCTATCAATGGATGGTCAAAATCAATGGAACAGGTTATTTTAAAACAAGCCTCGGGCAAAACCATCACCGATTTATCCTGGTCCTGAACCTGGATGGGTTTTTTGACAATGATAAAATGTTTGGGAGCGTCTTGTTGAATCGTTCCTGCGGCGGTCAGGGCCCTTGTGAAATCCTTGGCGCTGCCGTCCATAATGGGCATCTCATAGTCATCTACTTCCACCAGGGCATTGTCGATGCCAAGGCCTGCAAAACTGGCCATGAGATGTTCAATGGTGGAGACAATGGCACCATTGGTTCCCAGGACCGTTGCCAGGCTGGTATCCACCACCAGTTTAAAAAGGGCCTGGATGTCCTGGGTGCCCGGCAGGTCCACCCTCCGGAATTTGATTCCATGATGTTCCCTGGCTGGTTTGATGGTAATATTGGTTTTTTTACCTGAATGAACTCCGGTGCCGGAGAGGGCTACATTTTGGGCCAGGGTTTGTTGTTTATAATATTTATCCATATTCTTTTGTTTATTTTATAATTTCCTTTAAAATTTGTGGTATATATAGCTGTTTTCAATACACAAAGCAAATGAGAAAATTCTTTGGTTAGCTCTTAAGCTTTGATGAATAAAAGTAAACCATAAGGATTGTAAATTTGTGTATCCGGGCCCTGAAACCCAAGCTTTTTACGGAGGGGACGTGATTGCAAAAGTAAATTCATGCGCGGTGTGCGGCATAGACGCCATGGTGGTGGAAGTGGAGGTGGATATCTCTTTTGGTTTGCCGGTTTTTAATATGGTAGGTCTGGCGGAGACGGCTGTCCGGGAAAGCAAGGAACGGGTGCGGACGGCCATCAATAATTCCGGGTATACCTTTCCCATGGACCGGGTGGTGATTAACCTGGCACCGGCAGATGTTAAAAAGGAGGGAACCGGACTGGATCTTCCCGTGGCCTTAGGAATTTTGGCGGCATCGGGTTTGATTCAAAAAGCCCTCCCCCTGGCCTGGCTGATTGCAGGAGAACTTTCCCTGGACGGAAGGGTAAAGCCTGTAAAGGCAATTTTGCCCTATGCCCTGGCTGCCAGGGAAAATGGTTTCAAAGGGATTATCGTCCCGGAAGAAAATGCAGATGAAGCCGCCATGGTGAGCGATATTGAGGTGATACCGGTCAGTCATCTTTCCCAGGTGGTTGATTTTTTTTCAGGATTTGTACAGATTGCCCCCCATACGTTAGACACGGATCGGTTTGCCCTAGGAGATGCGGGGAATCCTTCGGAGGATTTTGCCGATGTCAGGGGTCAGGCCCATGTTAAAAGAGCTCTGGAAATTGCGGCGGCAGGATTTCACCATGTACTGATGACAGGGCCTCCGGGATCGGGAAAGAGCATGCTGGCCAAACGGCTGGCCGGTATTTTACCCCTGCCGACCTTTGGGGAGTCCATGGAAATTGCCCGGATATATTCGGTGATGGGACAGGGAAAAAATTTTGATATTCTGGGGGTGCGCCCTTTTCGGTCTCCCCATCATACTATTTCCGATGCAGGGATGGTGGGGGGAGGGTCCAAACCTGTTCCCGGTGAGATCAGTCTGGCCCACCACGGTGTACTTTTTCTGGATGAATTGCCGGAATTTAAAAGGAATGTGCTGGAGGTGTTGCGCCAGCCCATGGAAGAGGGAGCGGTCACCATTGCCAGGGCCGGAGGAACGGTCTCCTATCCTTGTGTTTTTATGATAGTGGCGGCCATGAACCCCTGCCCCTGCGGCAACCACGGCAACCCCGTAAAGCCATGTTCCTGTGCTGTCCCCCAGATCCAGCGGTACCGGTCAAAAATATCCGGCCCCCTTCTGGACCGCATCGACATTCAAATCGAGGTTCCCCAGGTTTCCTATGATGAGATGGCAGGTGGCCCCCCTGGTGAATCCTCGGCAATTATAAGGGCCAGGGTGGATGCGGCCAGAAAGATTCAGAACCAGCGGTTTGCAAAAA
>JAFLJU010000059.1 GCA_022712835.1 Desulfobacteraceae bacterium | reverse complement strand
ACTGATCCATCCCCGGAGTATCAGTCAGGTAAGGATTAACAACACCGTCATTCCAGATAGTGTTTTGCGATCCATCATGGGATTTTTGGCATTGTACATGCTCTTGTTTTTTGTCTCCACGATATTACTTGCCAGCATGGGGGTTGATATGCTCACAGCAATAGGGGCGGTGGCTTCTTGCATCGGCAATATTGGTCCAGGGTTTGGAACGGTGGGCCCGGCTGAAAATTTTGCCCATCTGCCGGTCTTGGGCAAATGGCTGTTGGCCTGGTGTATGCTCCTGGGAAGACTTGAAATTTATACCGTGATTATTCTCTTTGTTCCCGAATTTTGGAAGAAATAAAAAAACATTCCCAAAATCATCGCCGATTTCCCCTAATTTTTTGAGGAACAGCAAAACCCTTTTAAAAAAATTAGTTTTCACTTACCTATTTTTTCCTTTGACTCCTATCTGGAAATGAAGTATTTTCAATATTTTTTGTGTGGTATATTTGTTTGCTAAACCTGAAGGAGAAAATCATGATCATATCTCCCGCGATCATTGCGGCGTTATGCCTTGGAGCGACATTTGTTGGCACTGCTGCCTGTCTGGCTGTAGCCATTAAAAAGAATTTTATATTGCCGATGCATCGTTCTCCCTCCCCCCAAAAGAATCCTGTCAGAGAAGGTAAAAATGTACATTATTATGTGTATGACCACACCGATACAAAAAACCCAATAGAGATAGCAAGATGACCGCAAGATTTTTTATTTTTACGGATTGAATTTTTCTATAATCTCTTATATGAATATATACATATCATTTAAGACTTGATTCCCATGGAATTAACAGGGCGAAGCTACGCCCTTATTGTTCACTTCCAGCATCATTGTTCTCACCTCTCTTCCATACCTGTACGACTCTATTTCTAAAATTCACCCACTGCGCAAATTTCCTTTCCAACACCTTACACCCTAACCCGTTAAACCCATTCCTTGTTCCAAACTTTATTCCAAACTTTATTCAAAATGAGGACGCCCTTTTCAAAGCAAACTGACACCTAAAATAGCAGTTCCACAGGACGTTAAAAGAAAACCTGTCTACCCTACCGGATTAGGGGCTTGCCAATTTTTTATCGTCTGATTATTTTTCTTAGCAAAG
The DNA here is from genome assembly GCA_022712835.1 of Desulfobacteraceae bacterium. The sequence continues at coordinate 7,123 of JAFLJU010000059.1, read as the reverse complement.
GAAAACCGTATTTGAACAGATCTGGCAGAAATGTTTCCAAATGCCTTAATCTTGCTACTGCATGCGCATGTCAGCTGACCCAATTGCTGCGGCCAAAACACGGCCCTCACCCCTGGTGGGACTGGTGACAAAAAGGGAGCCTTGCAAAGCCCCCCCCCCTTTCTATCGAGCTAAACAGATAAAGGAAAACATCTATGAAAACGATTAAAAAAATCAATAACAAGAAATGGGAAGTTCTTGAGCACGGTGAGACTCCGGGATTCAGAACAGCTTTTCACATCATTCTTGGTATGGCAGTCGTCTACTTCATTTATATATTTGCCCATCTGCACTAATCTAACTTGAGAAAGGACTTGAAAATGAAAAAGGAATTAACAATTTTTGACAAGCCTGAAAATATACGCCGCCTCCAAAAAGGCTTTTTCGTCGCCCTTGTTCTCATTCTCATTGCCGAAGCCTTTGTGGACATGCACGCAGAATTCTCTGTGGCACATTTTTTCGGATTTTATGCGGTTTTTGGATTCATTTCCTATGTCACCCTTATCTTTGTTGCCAAACTCTTGAGAAAACTACTTATGCGAGAAGAGGATTACTATGATGACTAATCTACTTCCCCCACCTTCACTTATCCTGATATTCGGCGCTATACTCATTCCGTTTTTACGCGGTAACCTAAGAAAATGCTACATGCTCTTTTTGCCGACCATTGCTTTTTTCCTTGTGATCAACCTGCCCATGGGAAATTTCTGGATTGTTGAGTTTTCCGGTTTTGATCTCATCCTTGGCAGGGTGGACCGGCTTTCCAGAATTTTTTTAATCATATTCACTATCATGGCCTTTATCGGGGTGCTCTATGCCCTAAAGGTCAAGGACAACCTTCAGCAGGTAGCAAGTCTTGTTTATGCCGGATCCACCTTAGGGGTGGTCATGGCAGGGGACCTGCTTTCCCTTTACCTGTTCTGGGAAATCATGGCCATTGCCTCAACTTTTCTGGTCATTGCCCCAAGAACCAAGGCCGCAAGAGACGCCGGATTTCGCTATCTTATGGTCCATGTGTTAGGGGGCCTGATTCTGCTGGCCGGGATTGTTTTTTACATCCAAAGGACCGGTACCACTTCCTTTGACTATATCGGGCTGGAAAATCCGGCCTCATGGTTTATCTTTATTGGGATTGCCCTGAATGCCGCAGCCATACCCCTTCATTCCTGGCTGCCGGATGCCTATCCCATGGGAACCCCGACAAGCACGGTGTTTTTAAGCGCATTCACCACAAAATCGGCCATTTACCTGCTCATCAGAACATTTCCCGGCACAGACCTGCTCATTGTCCTAGGGGCATTAATGGTCACCATACCCATTTTCTACGCTGTTCTTGAAAATGATATCCGGCGGGTACTCTCATACAGCCTAATGAACCAGGTGGGATTCATGCTGGTGGGGGTAGGCATTGGTACTGAACTGGCCCTGAACGGCGCTGTCGCCCATGCATTCTGCCATATCATCTATAAAGCGCTCTTGTTTATGGCAGCAGGATCCGTACTGCAGATGACAGGTAAAATCAAATGTACTGAAATCGGAGGTCTATACAAGACCATGCCGCTTACCTGCCTGTTCTGTCTGGTGGGGGCAGCGTCCATATCTGCGTTCCCGCTCTTTTCCGGCTTTGTGTCCAAATCCATGATTGTGTCCGCCTCGGCCAAGGAACAGATATTTCTCATCTGGCTGGTGCTTCAGTTTGCCTCCACAGGGGTTGTGGACCATGCCGGCATAAAGGTGCCCTTTTTCACGTTTTTCGGCCATGACTCAGGCATCCGTGCCAAGGAGCCACCATTGAACATGCTCCTGGCCATGGGATTTGCGGCTTTCTTATGTGTGGGCCTTGGGGTCTGGTATCAGCCTCTTTACGATCTTCTGCCCTTTCCCGTGGATTACCAGCCATATACCGGTGCCCATGTAGTAGGACAGCTTCAGCTGCTCATGTACGGGGCTTTTGCCTTTACGCTGCTCATCCTGTCCGGTTATTACATACCTGAGATAAAAAGCCGGAATCTGGATGCAGACTGGTTTTACCGCAAAGGCTCCAAACTTCTCTACAGATCACTGGACAGGGGGTTAAATTCCCTGAACCGGATCTGCGAAGCATTTCTCATGGGGACTGTCCGCAGGGTTTCCGCCTTTGTCCAACAGGCAAATATCAATATCACCCTGTTTTGTGCCGTCAATCTCTGGCTTGTCCAGGGCTATCGGGGCAAGCGCCTGACCTATAAAAAAGAGCAGCTGTATAATGATGTGACCCATGGGACCCTTCCCATTGGTATCGGGGCGGCAGTTGCCATCTCATTCATACTCATTATTTTTCTGGTAACCTGACCCTAAAAACGGATATCCAGGCCAATCCATAGGTTATCCATAACAAAACGGCAATAGAATAGATTTTAAAAACCACTCCGGGAATTTCCCGGGGCGGGGTATTAACCCAAGCTACGTAATAAACTTGATTTTCGGAATATAGTTTTATCTTCAAGGTAATTATTCAAATTTTACCATTGTTGATGACATGGTCATATCACATCCCATTTTATACCAAACAGGAAATCCAGATTTGCAATGCAATTTGGCAATGAGCTTAACAGGGGGAGTCACATGCCTGCAATCCACGCTCTTACTTCTTTGGTTGCATTTTCCCAGATAGATTTTTTGACCTCTGACCTGGGGTCCCACTAATAACTGTGTCCACATCCCTTGTTTATCCTTTAATGTAAGAGAGACAGTCCCACAAGGGGGAATGGCATTATATATGGTTGCAGAATCGACGTCATCAATCCAATTGCTCTCTTTAACCACTGGTCCGCCAAGGTCACAAATAATATAATTGACGTTGGCATCAAGAACAAAAGTTTCATTAGCCTGAATGGAAATACTCGAAACTATAGATCCAAAAATCACGATAAAAATTAGAAATTGCTTTTGAATCACAGTGCCTCCTTTAGACAGTGAATGTCAAATCTCATGTAAGATTTTCAACCTAACATGGGTATTAATTAAGTACTCAAAAATAAAACTCCATCCTTAATCGTGTTAAAAAAATAGGACGAGCAGCAATGCTTTCCAATTAGGACCGCCTCTCATATTGGGATCAGCGCCAGGTTCAAAGGATAATTAGTCTTGAGTGTTATCAAGTCAACGCAGAATTCATCGGAAGGTGTTAGCGGTAGCGGAACACCAGTCTGAGTGAAATGATTGGTATTTAAATTAACGCTTCCCGAGAACAGCCAGTTTCTTTTGCCGACAATTAGCGGATGAATAGTATTTCTAACCGTTAATTCGTATCAACGCTAATGCTGGCGCTTACTTTGCTAAACAATTTTGCAGAATCTAACTTCCGTATAGCTGTCGCGATCTGAAAAAGAGGACCAACAATGACACCATCAATTCTTCCACCCTTTGGATTTGCGGTACATACTAACGGAAGTTCAAAACTGGCATTTTTTTGGATTTTTCTATAAAAAACCGCAGTTTCACCGGGTTCCGACACGATTATTTCCACCGAAGCATGGTTTACATTTGAAACGATAATATGCAGATTATTACACCCTAACCTTTCAGTTTTAATACCCTCAGAGCGAGTATCATATGATGGTGATGCAGGAGCAATGTTGGTGTATTCCCAAACATGCGTGTATATGCGTCCTGCATTTCCTTCTGTTCCTGCGAAAACTTCCACAGCAGGTGATAAGAATAAGCCCATGACCAACATAACAATAAGTAGTGTTTGTGATTGTTTCATTTTTTCCTCCCTTTTTTTGAATTCTGTAGATTTGATATGAAATAATTTGCAGACTAAAATCGTTACGGATAGCGTGCAGTTATCATATATGTAACATTTATTTAGCATATAAACAAAAATTGCCATTGCTTTCCAGTAAATAGAAGTATCGTATAAAGCCTTGAAGTTTTGTCTCGCACAATTTTTCATTATTTTTATCGTATACTGTAAAGGTAATAAAGGGAGGAGAGTGTACTCTGTTAATAGTTCCAAAGCGGTAGGTTTGTTCCGGGGACAGACTTATAACTTTAATAAAATGTGCCATCCTCTTCTCCTTACATACAGGGTTGTTGAATAGAACTCTTACTAAAAAACTCAGAATATAATTGGGCATATATATCACTCAGTGTACCATCCATATTGAATGCACTTGTTATGCCACATCGAAAGCAATTGCGCCAACCATTTGATTTTCATCACAAAACACACTAAAGCCGAATAACACTGAGCCAAATTTTTACTGCTAAGAATACGTTGCCGCCAAATTTGTTGGCGGAACACTATTAACTTAGATCTAAAAAGGGTGTCAGATCAGCTTTTGCAGCTCTTCGCTCAGGCGCCCAGTCTGACAAACTCGACGGTTCCCGGTGGCTGTGCAGTCATAGAAAGAACTCAAGGATTATCCGCCCTAGGAGCCAAAGGATTGCTCAGAATATTATTACCCCGACTCTGAATCGGATTACACTTGTGTACTCTTGCTTTGGAATGGTATAAACCCTGTATAAATACAATTTAACAGGAGCAGACCATGGCTGTGGGATGGGCCCGGGACGGGGCAGTGCAGGAACAGATTGATGCCAGTGTAAACGATGCCGTAACCCAGGCCAGGGGTCGTCTGCCCTCTGGAAAAAGTTCAACCCATTGCAAGGACTGTGGAGACCCCATTCCTGTTGCTCGCCAAAAAGCAGTGCCAGGGGTTTGTCTCTGCATCCAATGCCAGTCAGAGTATGAAAATAACCAGGCAGCATCTTCCGCCTACAATCGTCGGGGAAGCAAAGACAGTCAATTGAAATAAGGCTGGGTATCAAAAACAAACCATCCAGTTTTGGTCCAACAAAACTGCCTGTTTCCAAAGAATACAAACTCCGTATAGTCCTGTGATCTTTGATATGATGGCTTCCGGTATTTGCCGCAAAACGCTAATGGCAATTGTCCAGTCTGGATTTACAGTAAGCGCCCATCGTAGTTTCCATTCTTTATTTCCCCGCAAGTTGCAGTTTGTATGAGGTATAAAAACAGAACGGCACTGCACCGCTGAGCCCCGGAAGAATCGTCCAGAAGATATTGGGTGTGCCCACCAGGGAGTGTATCAGCACCAGGAAACCGGCTGCACCGACCACGGTAACCAGAGTCGGCATGATCAACTGCATAATGTGGTTGGCGAGTAGATGGAAAATACCGGTGACGATTTTGATCATTACCAAGGTCATTATCATGCTGACGGTTCCCTGGGTCAGACCTGAAATCAATCCCGTGGCCACCCCGGCCGAATAATTTATAAAAAAAGCCCACCCGCCCCAACAGACGAACGCCAGCAGCGCAGCGCTCCAGTCGTAGAGCTTGCTTGTTTTAGCAGATAAGCCTGTTTGTCGATTAGCGGTCATTTACCTGAACTATCCCCACCGTCAAATCCCTCCCGCCAAAATGAATTCCTGGCAAATGTTGTCAGATAAAATCCAGTTTTTTACAATTAAAGGACCTGCCGGATCACAGCGGCCCGTTTTCCCTTTTCTTCATCGGACAGGGTATCCCAGGGTCTGTTAAAATATGGATCAAAGCCATGGGGGTTGTCTTCCAGCTCCATGTCCAGCCAGGACATGGAATTGAAATTTCCCGTGGTATCTTCTGTATCCGAAGTTGGGGCAGCCCCCCGCACATAATCCATCAAGCCTTTTTTATCCTTTTTTTCAGCCTCTTGTTCATCCTGGGAAGATGAGTCAAAGGGGTTGTAGCCGGGTTTTTTGTACAAAATACCTTTGCAGTCAAGTATATCCGGCTGATAAACGGTTTGAGCCCAATCCTTTGGTTCAACCTCCTGGATGGCAATGGAAACCACTGCATCCCTGCACCCGGTTTCTTCAACAACTGCCTGGGTAATTTTCTCAGTAAGCCTAAGCTTGGCTCCCTCGTCTTTTCCTGGATACAACTTGATACTCACATGGGGCATATCTCACCTCTATTTTAATTTTTCTAAAGCTGATCCAAGGATTCAGATGAATCCTAAGGATCCACTCTTTTACACTAAATTTAAACAGGATATCAAGATAAAATAAGGCCTGGCCTGACACCGGGAAATATAATAGAGGCCAAGTTGTTTTAAAAAATTATGGATTTGATCACCATGGATTTGATTTTTCCTATCATTAAAAGTAATAATTTTTCATATTAGAATCAACACAACCAGGTGGTCAAGAAAAGGGAGTTAAAAAAAATTAAACAGCTTGACAATCTCCCTTAAGAATTTTATTTCACTATAGTGAAATATTAACCACACAAGACACAGCTGAATGTCGGTTTTTCATCGGGTTGGTCTTGGTTTGTACCCTGGTGATCGCCTGGGATATTTACGGATCTGTATACATCCATTCAAGACGCCTTCAGATATTCACTTTTCCAGGTATCTTCCATTATTACCACCACTGGATTTGCCACGACGGATTATGAACGGCTTCCAGGACTTAGTCAGGTAATCCTATTTGTCTGCATGTTCATTGGTGCCTCTGCCGGTTCCACCGGGGTGGGATGAAAAAACTTGAAATTTATACCGTGATTATTCTCTTTGTTCCCGAATTTTGGAAAAAATAAAAAATAATCCCTAGCTGTTATGATGATTCCGGTTCATGCAACACCATAAAAGCCTTTGGATCCCGTTGGACAATCTGCCTGGCCACCTTGGCGGGTATCACCGCAAAATGGTCATCCAGTTTGACAATAGCCAATTGTCCGATACTTAATTTGTTCGCAATTTCTTCGGAAACATACAACTTTTTAATTTTTTTACCCTCGACAAAGTGATAGGACTCATCGTAATAATCTTCCAATTTTAACCGGTTGGTTTTGATGAGCTGCTTTGCCTGTAACAAATTTTCACGTATTAGTTTTTCTTGTTTGAGCTGCTGGTTGAGTTCCCGGTTACGTTTTTCTTTGGCCAGCTTTTCCTCATGTGCTTTATTTATTTCAGGAGGGGCAGCTTTGCCCTTGTTTTTTTTACGATCCGCATGCTTTTCATGGCCACTCTTCTTTGCCTGTTTTTTATTGACCAATCCCGATTTAAGGAGCTGATCCTGAAACGATGTT
>JAFLJU010000669.1 GCA_022712835.1 Desulfobacteraceae bacterium | reverse complement strand
GGGAGGGGGGCGTGTCCGGTATCCCGACTGACAAATTTTTATTTTTATGATATACACTAGGATATATATACCCAAAGAGAGCTGTCCATTGGACAGACTCCCGTAAAATCAAGGAGATACACATGTCAAAAGGAAAAGATGCCAAAAAAGCGGTTAAAAAGAAACCGGAAAAATCCATGAAGGAAAAGAAAAAGGATAAGGCAGAGAAAAAAAAAGAGAAAGCAGGATATCTCGAATAACCGAGGCCGGAGCATGGTATTTGCACCTGGCCACAACGAAAAATGAAACTCTTAGAACTGCAATACCTTGGCCTGAGTTTTATATAAAAAATAATGAAATTGACCATCGTGCTCTTGTTTTGCTCTATTTTAATGGCAGACGGGGGCACGATATGGTAACCTCGGATCTTTGTTGACTCCCAAATGGATTTTAAAAAATTCATAGACATGCCTATTTTACAAAGGTGACATGAAAGAAATTCTGGTTCTATCCACCCGGTCAGAGAATTTTTCCCTGATTTTTCAGGTGCTTTCAACCGCTTATTCAGTGAAGCATGCCCCTGATGTTGAAACGGCCATGGTCTTACACAGGAAGTCCTCCTTTGACATGGTTATATCCGATATCACTCTCCTGGAGCAAAATTCCAAAAATAGCTTTCCCTCCTTGTTGGACAACCCTTTTCTGAAAATAAATCCCTTTGTTAAATTGATTGTCCTTTGTGGCCGGAAGGATATCCAAAAGGCCGTAAGGGCGGTAAAAGAAGGCGCTGCCGGATACCTTGCCTACCCCATTGAAGAAAAGGAAATTCAACTTCTGGTGGATTCAACTGGAAGGGCTCTGATCAGAGATCTAGAACTTGATTATTTGCGAGACCATTTCTGGAAAACCGAATGGCTGGAAATTATTCGATCTAAAAATTCCCGGATGAAAAAAATTTACGAAAGCATCCGGTCTGTATCCCCCACCATCGCAACCGTACTTCTTCTCGGGGATACCGGTACCGGCAAAGGGATGCTGGCACGGCTTGTCCATTGGCACTCCACAAGGAGTGAACAGCCGTTTATTGTGGTTCACTGCGGCGCAATCCCCGATACATTGATTGAAAGTGAGCTTTTCGGGCATGAAAAAGGGGCTTTCACCGGTGCCAATAAAAGGAAACCAGGGAAATTTGAAATGGCCAGGGGGGGCACTATCTTTCTGGATGAAATCGGAACCATTACCGCCGCTACCCAGATTAAACTTCTCCAGGTGCTTCAGGACGGCACTTTCAGCCGGGTGGGCGGTCAGACCCTCTTGAAATCGGATGTGCGGATCATTACCGCCACCAATGCCGACCTGGGGGAGCTGGTGGAAAAGGGAGAATTTCGAAAAGATCTGTATTATCGGTTCAATATCTTTCCCATAAAAATACCCCGGCTCAGGGATCGTCTTGAAGATTTGCCCAGCCTGGTTGAGATGTTTTTAAATAACCTGAATGCCAAGTATGGAAAAGGAATTCATTCTCTTCATTCTTCAGTCGTTGAAGGCTTTGGGCAATACGAATGGCCCGGCAATATCCGTGAACTTGAGAATATTCTTGAACGGGCATATATACTGGAAAACTCTTTTGAACTGACCCCCCTGAATTTTCCCCCTGAAATCGTGCTGAACATGGCGGTTCAGGTTCTGCCAGATAGCATTGCAGCAACTTCCCTGTCCCAGGCAAGACAGATGGCGGTTGATGCGTTTGAACGATCCTACCTCACTGTTCTTCTGGAGCATACACAGGGAAAAATAAACCTGGCTGCAAAGAAGGCAGACATCACCACCCGTCAGTTAAGCCGGCTTTTAAACAAGCATGAATTGAATAAAAGAAATTTCAAAAAGAGTTAGGGGTCAAATGGTTCATGGCGCTGCCCAAGGGGGCGGGATTAATACTGCGAAAACGCCTGGAGACCGAACACCCCCCTTGCCCTATCGCACAGTCGGTTACCGATATTGTTTTCCCAGGATAGCGAAAATTTCCGGCAGGTGGAGGGTCGATTCTCATAGATCCTGCATGTGACATGAAATCCGATGTTTCCTTCCAATGCAACGCATCGTGGGGAGGAGGTCTCAGTCCCTTTCATGCACTTTTGGGCGTTGTTTAATAAGAAGGTTTGGTCAATGGGGACTATCCCGCCTGGGAGATCATCGGTTTCGGCATTGGCAACCAAAACACGGGAAAATGCACAACAGGCACCACATGCCTCACAGGGGCTCTTTTTTATCGGGTGGCATTGCATATTTAAGTCTCCTAAATAAAAACGGGTTCATTCTCTAACCAAGTCTCTAATTAATATGTCGCACTAAGCATGCCAATATATATAAGCACTTGAATTTATATGTATTGTTTTTATTCCATCGGTTTTTGCCGGTGATCCGGCTAAAATAAGAATTCTGATGTCTGAATAGCCTCGCCTTCCATTTGTCGATTATCCCCATCCCCGTCGTATCGTTTTTTTCAATCGATGTTCTTATTTGTTAGTTATATTTTGAATTGGATTCTCCTTTGTATTCCGATTACTGATAGGCAGGTTTAATTTTAGTCATAAAAATATAGGAGAACTTAAAATGAGTAGCGAATATGAATCCATGTGGAAGGAATTGGGACTGAACCTTGATGCCCATGATGCGTTGCTGGGTGTTTTGGGGCAAGGTTATACGGATATTTATCTTGCCCAGAAGGAGAGGCCGGAAGGGATGGGATATTTTGATTTTGTGATGAGCGAGGTCCATGGCCTGAGAATCAAAGAGCTTATGGATGAAAAAGAGCAGGGCCGGAAAATCATCGGTTCCTATTGTGTATTTGTTCCCGAGGAAATTGCCCTGGCCGCCAATGCCACCCTGGTGGGGCTTTGTTCCGGTGCGGATTTTGCCCTTGATCAGGTTGAAAAATATTTACCCAGAAACACCTGTGCCCTGATCAAGTCCGCCTTTGGATTCAAGCTGGGTCAGGTCTGCCCCTACCTTGAAACCGCGGACATGGTGGTGGGGGAAAATACCTGCGACGGCAAGAAAAAAGCTTACGAGTCCCTGGGAACATTGATGGACAATCTTTATGTCATGGATCTGCCCCAGATGAAATCAGACCAGGGACGTGATCTTCTCAGGCATGAATATGACCGGTTTAAACTTGCCGTAGAAGAATTGACCGGCGTTGTCATCACCCAAGAATCTTTGAAGCAGGCCATCGGGATTGTCAATGCCAAGCGGTCGGCCCTCCACCGGCTGGCCAAGCTTCGAAAGGCAGATCCGGTTGTGATTTCCGGACTGGATGGGCTGTTGGCAAACCAGGTCTCCCTTTATGATAACCCGAAACGGTTTACCGAATCGGTTCATAAAATTTGTGATGAACTGGAAAACAGAATTCTGGAAAACCAGGGAATCTTACCTGAAAACACCCCCCGGGTTCTGATTTCCGGATGCCCCATGGCTGTGCCCAACTGGAAATTGCCCTGGATCATTGAAACTTCCGGGGCGGTGATCGTGGGGGAAGAATCCTGTGTGGGAGAGCGGGGCACCCGGAATTTGACCCGGGATACCGGTGCCACCATTGATGAACTGATGGATGCCATTACCGATAGATACTTTCAGGTGGATTGTGCCATTTTTACCCCCAATCAGGATCGGCTCGACCATATCGAAGAGATGGCAAAGGAGTATCAGGCAGACGGTGTCATCCATTATGGCCTTCAGTTCTGTCAGCCATACACCATGGAGGCCATTGGCGTTGAAAATGCCCTGGAAAAAAAGGACATTCCCTGTCTGCGCATTGAAACCGACTACGGCATGGAGGATGTGGGGCAATTGAAAACCAGGATAGAGGCCTTTATCGAGCAACTTAAATAGGGAA
>JAFLJU010000617.1 GCA_022712835.1 Desulfobacteraceae bacterium | reverse complement strand
TTTCTTTTTTCAAAAAAAGCATTGACCCCTTCCTTTGCGTCCTCGGTGGTGCAAAGCCTTGCAAAGGCTTCGTTCATATAATCAAACTGGGCTGCATAATTCATGTCTTCGGAAGCATAAAACGCGGTTTTGGCAATCTGGACGGCAATGGGGCTTTTCTGTGCTAGTTCTTCAGCCCAGGCAAGTGCCTGGGATTCCAGCTCATCCTTGGGAACAATTTTATTGATCAGCCCTATGGCCAGGGCTTCGGGTGCTTTGATCAGTTTTCCGTAGAGCAACAGCTCCAACGCCTTTTTACGGCCCACGCACCTGGCAACGGGAATGACAGGGCCCACACAATTTAGACCCACATTGATGGCGGTCAGTCCCATTTTGGAAGAATCTTCGGCAATAACAAGGTCGCAGGCGGCGATCAGGCCCATGCCGTTGGCAGCAGCAAATCCGTTCAATTGCCCAATAACAGGTGTTTTAAGGTTTGAAATTCGCACAAGGGGCCGTTCCATTTTGCCGATCCATTCCCGGTATTGAATGGCGGTTTTCCCAGCCAGTTCGTTGACATCAATGCCAGCACAAAAGGCACGGCCGGCTCCCTTTAGAAGAATGACCCGAACCTTTGGGTCGGCATCCAGTTCCTCCAATGCCTGGTATAGTTCGGCCGCCATCTGGCTGTTAAAGGTGTTCAGACTTTCCGGACGGTTCAGGGTTAAAATTCCCACATGGTTGTCACTTATTTCAATAATTAGGGTTTCAAATTTCATTATGATACTCCTTTTATTTTATTGGGTTTGATCGTCAATTAATCGGCCATAGAGGGATCGGCGACCCATATCTCTGGGGAGAGATCATTTTCATGAAATAATTCTATACTGTGGTCATTGGTTTTCTGTCAAGGGACAAAAATAGTTAAAAAAACGCAAAAGGGTATAATTTATTTGGCAATTTGGTAATTTGACTTTGTTTATGGTTGACAATATATCCATCAATATCTTAAGTTGTGATTGTCATCATAGTTCAAAATTACCACTAATGACTAAAATGTGAGGAATTATGACCGAAGAAAAAAAGACAACTAAAAAAGAGGCCCCCGCTGTTATTGATCCGTCGTCGGATGAAATTGTTAAACTAATTCGTAAACGAGCCAACTATGCAGCCGGTGTAGGTATTTTAGGCCTGCCCTTCATTAATTTTTTTGGGGTTACCGCCATTCAGGTGGAAATGGTGAAAAGCCTGTGCGCCAAATACGATAAGACGTTTAATGAAACAGCGATTAAAAATATTATCTCCGGCCTGATATCAGGCGGCGGCGCAACATTGGCATCTCCGGTTGTGGAAACCGTGGCAATCGCCATCCCCGTTATTGGACTTCCCCTGGCAATCGCTACCAAACCAGTGTTGAACGGCCTCACCACCTATGCTCTTGGTCATGTCTTTGCAACTCACTTTGCAAACGGCGGCTCTCTTATCGGCGTTGCCATGGATGAGTTGGCAAAGAGTTTCTCCTCTGCCCTCCAGGAAGCACGGAAAAAAATGGCCGGTGTGATTGCAGGCAAGCAGCCTGAAGCTGCTTAATCCCTGGCGCTTTATCTGTTTCTATCCCACCGACTCAAACCCGCGACTCGGAATAATAGCGGGTTGGGATTGGATTGTTTACCACCAGGGGTGGTGATAAAACTGTCTAATATACTGTTTTTTTTAGAGGAATTTTAATGCCATCAAGCCCTATTTTTATTTTGATTCTTTTTATTGTTTTCTTTTTTTCTTTTTATGGTAAGAAAACCTTTTTGGGATTCTGGGGCAGTTTTTTCCTGTTGATGTTTTTCTCCGTCTTCCTCTTCCCTGTTATGGGCGGATTTAGTATTTTACCGGGAGCCGTTGTGATCCTCTTCCTAGGCAATATGAAACGATCTCAAAAATGAAACCTTTGGCCGGGACTTCATTCTTGGAACAATTTTCAGTATGCGTCCGCAGCAGGCCCCGGCAAATAGCTGTTCAGGACGATTCCAGGCAACTTAGCTATGAAGAACTAGATAAGACCTCTGCCCATATCGCAGCCCATCTTCGGTCTTTGGGTTTGGGAGAGCCAACAACCCCGGACCATTACAACATCAATTACCCAGAGCAGGCCCCTGTATCCCCCTGGATACTGGTACATACCCGGCGAACGGTGGATGTTGTTGTGGGAATTTTGTCCGTCCTTCGTGCGGGTGGTGCTTATATCTGCGTACCCTCTGGCGCTCCTGATGAATATATCCGCCAAATTATGGACACGGCCCATGTAACAGCTGTTCTTACCGATGACCCCACAGCTTTTGACCATGGGAAAGTGCCTGCCATCCATCTGTCGGAAAAGCGGCTGATTTCAACTGCAGACCCGAGTCTGGTAAGGGCCTCAATGGAATTTCGGCCCCAGTCCCATTCCCTGGCAGTGGCGATTTTTACCTCGGGCTCAACCGGCCGGCCCAAAGGAGCGGTACTGGAGCATGGTGCCATTTGTGCCATGCTGTCATGGCAGCAGTCCTACATGGACATTGACCCTGGGGAACATACAGCAGCCTTTGCCCCGTTTGGCTTTATTGCCTCTCCCTGGGAGTTGTTCTTTCCCCTGGCTTTTGGCATGACCCTGCATATCCTGGGTGAATCCCTGCGCCGGGATCTCCTGGCTATGGATGCCTATTTCAGCCGTCATTTGATTCGCTATGTTTTTCTTTCCCCGGAAATGGCAGAACTTTTCAGCCATAACTGCCGGGGAGAAACCCTTAAATATATCCGTGTGGCTGGAGGGCCGCTGCGTTCCTGCGCAAAGACCTCCTATGAAATTTTATATTCCCTGGGCATGTCGGAAAACGGAGGATCTGTTACCTTTCTTTCCATTCAAAAGGCATATGAAGGTGATATTCCCATTGGCCATGCATTTGGCCCCACCCGTATCTATCTGGTTGATGATCAGAATCAGATGGTGACACCCCAAGAAATCGGAAAAATAGCCATCAGTTCTCCTAGTCTTGCCCGGGGCTATTTGGGAATGCCTGAAAAAAATGCCAAATTTTTTATCCCAAACCCCCATAGTAAGACCCAGACATCAATGACTGGAACCAAAGCCTTTGACACAGATCACAACAGAGACGAAAATACTTACGACCGTCTTTTTATCTCAGGGGATCTGGCCCGGGTGGATGAGACCGGAAACCTGTTTCATTGCGGACGAAAAGATTTTGTAGTCAAAATACGGGGCATGCGGGTGGATCCGGGTCACATAGAAGCAGTTATGGCCGGGTGCCAAGGGGTAAAAGAGTTTGTGGTAAAGGGGTTGGCTGACCCTGATGGCAACCATTACCTTCTGGCCTGGGCATCCGGCCACAGGCTGAATCTGGAAAAATTAAGAGGGCAATTGGCTGAAAAATTGCCTGAATATATGGTGCCCCGACAAATTCTGGTCATGGATGAACTGCCCCGGGGGGTACACGGGAAAATTGACAGGGACCTGCTTGCGGATATCCCGTTAAATACCCCGGAAAAATCTTCTTCCAACCTCAACATTTCCAAAAAGTTAAATAAGCTCTGCCAAATCTTTGCCCAGATTCTGAACCAGGTTAGGATCGGGCCCGGGGATAATTTTTTTGCCTTTGGAGGGGATTCTTTAAAACTGGTAAGGTTGCAGCTCAGACTGCGGACGGAGTGGTCTGTTGATCTGACTTACGGACAGCTTTTCCGAACCCCCTTTCCCGCCGGAGTTCTGGAAATGATGGAAACCGCAGGGCAAGGCGATGTATCCCGTATTCCCATGGCCCCCCCCCAATCCAGGTATCCTTTGACCATGCCCATGCGTCAGATGTATCTGCTCTGGCGCCTGGGAACCGACCAAAGGCGTTATGAGGTGGATACCTGTATCATGATGGAAGGGGATATCAAGGGCGAGCGTCTGGAAAAGGCATTGGCATCGATGGTGGAAGCGTACGCCATTATGCGGTCCAGATTTTTGGAGGAAAACGGGGAACCGGTCTGGACAATAGATAACTCAGTACCAGTCACCCTTGGGCATTTCCAGGCAGATGATCCGGGACAGGCCCGGCAGCTTTGGGAAAAGCTCAACCTTGAACGCCCCCCTTTTGACCTTACCCGGTCTCCCCTGTTTTTTGCAGTCCGGATAGATATTGGCCCCAACCGCTGTTTTCTGGGGCTTGCCACCCACCATATTTTGGTGGATGCCGCTTCCATAAGATTTCTCATGGATGGCTGGTGGCATTTTTATACCGGTATACAAACCCATGACCCGGAGCTTGGGCATCCGGCAAAAATGACGGATTTTGCCCTGTGGGACCAGGACAGGCAGAACAGTCCCAACGCCAACAGATCGGAATCCTTTTGGCAAAAAACCTTTGAAACCCAGGTTTCACCCCTGGATCTCACCGGAGCAGGCCCCAGGCCAGCCCGATTGGACAGGGGCAGAGAAACCGTATATGCAGCTCTGGAAAAACAGGACCAGCCAGCCCTTGTTGCCCTGGCTGAAAAAAAGAACGCTTCCGAATTCCAGATTCTCATGGCGGTATGGGCGGCTTTTTTGTCCCGGCAGGCTGTTTTTAGCAAGGGATTTGACGAGGTGGTGATGGGAGTGCCTTTTGTGGGACGGGATCATCCGGACCTGCAGTATTGCGTGGGCATGTTTGTCCGGACCCTGCCCTTAAGGTTCCGGCCGGACCCCGACGGCTCCCAGTCTTTTTCAGACTGGCTGACCCATGTCAGAGATACGTTTTTAACTGCCTGGGAACACCAGTCCTGTTCCTTTGAACGGATCATACAATTGGTTAATCCCCCCCGGATTCCCGGGCGAAATCCCCTATATGACGTGATGATCAACCGGTTACCCCAACCCAGGCCCTTCCCGGTTTTCATGGAAAATGGCAGGCAGACCACCGCCAGGGTTGTCCCGGGATCTGCTCACGGAGCGACCCTGTTCGACCTGATCCTGGAAATCCGGAAAGAAAAGGACCGGATCATCCTAGAGTTAAAATTTGCCAGGGATCTGTTTCAGGAGGAACTGATGCAAACCTGGGTGAATGCCCTTGCAGATATTGTCAGAACAGCCTCATCTGATCCTCAAACCCTCCTGCAGGACCTGCCCTGGCCCTTGGTCGCCCCTTTCCAACCCAACAAAGGGCAAACAGTCCCTGAATTTTCCGGGAAGGGCTTGGATATGAAGGATCCCGGGGTAACAGCACTCATCCTTGCCTGGAAAGATATTCTGGGAGAGGAACCCCTGGGACCGGAGGATGATTTTTTCGAACATGGCGGAGACTCTATTACCGCAATGCGCCTGGAAGGGGAGTTATTCAAGGCTGGCTGGTACCTGCCAGCCGCCCAGATATACGAGACAGCAAGGCTGGGGGATTTGGCAGCAATGGTGGAACCAGCGGAATGTTTTGATGACGATGACGAATATGACGATGATGATGAATATGACGAATTTGCCTGACCTATTGCCCACCAGGGCGAAGACACAAAGCGGCATCCCCCTGACCCCCATGCAGGAGGGAATGATCTTTGATTCCATGCGGGATGGTGCTTTTTCCCGGTATGTCTCCCTTCTGCACTACAGGCTGCCCCATGCGGTTGCTCCTTCCGATCTTTGCCTGCGCTGGAATATGCTTGGCAAGTATCACCCTTCCCTAAGGACTTGTTTTCACATGGATAGGGATGGCAACCTGAAGCAGACATTTCCCAAAGCCAGATTGCCCGGGTTCAGTCTCTGTGATCTGTCCGGCCGTTCTGGTCAGAATCAGGAACAATCCATCCAGGCCTATTTTAAAACCGCCCGGGAAAAAGGACTCAACCCCTTTGAGGACACCCTCTGCCATCTGGTTTTGTTTGACAATGGCCAGGCTAGCACCTCCCATGTCCGTGATATAAATGCCCGTGATATAAATGTTCGTGATATAAATGTTCGTGATATAGGGATCATATTCCACCACGCCGTACTGGACGGGTGGAGTCTGTCCATCATCCTACAACAACTGCTGGCCCAGGATCCTCCCCAGGGCCGTTGTGTAAGTTTCAGCCGGTATATTCGTTTTCTGTACACCAGGGGAAATGAATCAGACCTGGCCTATTGGAAAACCCGCCTTCAAAGCATGGACAGCGGCTGTTTTCTTCCCGCAGCCCAAAAGCTGCGAGTGGCCATAGGCATGGATAATTGCTTCTTGTTTGTTGCTCTCCTTCCTGAGGTATTGATAGACCAGCGATAACACATGCACGCATGCTCCGACACCTACTGCAAGAAGAAAAGAAGGTAGAATAATAGTTGTTGTCCTG